>CAYLSR010000189.1:0-4154 GCA_964385855.1 uncultured Mogibacterium sp. | reverse complement strand
GGGCTGATTCAGGAGGGAGATCTCATCGAGATCGACATCCCGGCGTCCAGGATCAACGTCAAGATCTCCGATGAGGAGCTCGAAGCACGCAGGAAAGCACATGTGATGCCGGCGCCGAAGGTCACGAGCGGCTGGCTGGCAAGATACGCGAAGCTCGTCGGACCGGCGAGCAAGGGTGCGGTAATGGAGATCTGATATGCTGGGAATCGACGATTTTGAAAGGGCAACCGAGATCGTGCAGAAGGTGGTCCGTCCGACCAGCCTTGTCTACAGCGATTTCTTTTCGGAACAGTGCGGCAACAAGGTTTATCTGAAGCCGGAGAACATGCAGAAGACCGGCGCGTACAAGATCCGCGGCGCGTACTACAAGATCAGTACGCTGACCGACGAGGAACGCGCCCGCGGGCTGATCACGGCTTCCGCCGGCAACCACGCGCAGGGCGTCGCGTACGCGGCGAAGAAGTACGGCTGCAAGGCGACGATCGTCATGCCGACGACGACGCCGCTCATCAAGGTGAACCGGACCGCGAGCTACGGCGCGACGGTCGTCCTGCACGGAGATGTCTACGATGAGGCGGCGGCCTTCGCGATGCGCAAGGCCGAAGAGGAAGGACTGACGTTCATCCATCCGTTTGACGATCCGGTCGTGGCAACCGGGCAGGGGACGATCGCGATGGAGATCATCAAAGACCTCCCGCTGGTCGACTACATCCTGGTACCGGTCGGCGGCGGCGGACTGGCGACCGGCGTTTCCACGCTGGCCAAGATGCTCAAACCGAACGTTCGCATCATCGGCGTGGAGCCGGCGGGCGCAAACTGCCTGCAGCGTTCCCTCGAAGCGGGGGAAGTGGTCACGATGGACGCGATCCATACGATCGCGGACGGTACCGCGGTCAAGACGCCGGGTCGGAAGATCTTCCCGTACCTGCAGCAGAACATCGACGACATCATCACCGTCGAAGACGATGAACTCGTCGTCGCGTTTCTGGATATGATCGAAAATCACAAGATGGTCGTAGAAAACTCCGGCCTTTTGACGGTCGCTGCGCTCAGGCACCTCGACTGTCAGGGCAAGAAGGTCGTCTCGATCCTCTCCGGCGGCAATATCGACATCATCACGATGTCCAACGTCGTCCAGCACGGTCTGATCATGAGAGACCGGATCTTCACGATTTCCGTCATGCTGCCGGACAAGCCGGGCGAACTCGTCCGGGTCGCGTCCAAGATCGCGGAGAACCAGGGGAACGTCGTCCGGCTGGAGCACAACCAGTTCGTCAGCGTCGACCGCAACCACAAGGTGGAACTCAAGCTGACGATCGAGGCGTTCGGTACCGAGCACAAGGAGCGCATCATCAACGGTCTGAAGGAGATCGGCTACGACAATACGGCGGAGACGTCGATCATGATGTAGTGCGTGTTCTGCGGACAACAGTATAAACAATAATCGTATCAAACAAAAAAACAGATCCGGTTTTCTGATCTGAGAGTACGGCTCGCGCCTCGTGCCGGCGACGCAGCGGTACTAAGCTCTGGCTGCGCGCAAGCGCTTGCCAATCGCTAAGTACCGGCTGCCGGCAAGCCTCTCATCTCAGACAACCGGATCTGTTTATTGTATTCCGATAAGAATAATTTGTAATGCTGTTCGCAGAGCAACGGTACGAGGGGAGAGTCGCACTCTTTGCTCAGGCTACATTTATTTATGTAAGGCTCTAACGGAGCCCATTCGACGCCAGAATCACGAACTGCTTCGCCGTCCGCGGCGAGCGCCCGTTCGCCCGGATCGCGAAGGCTTCCGCGCGCTTGTGAAGGTCGTCCAGATCTTCGTAGACGAGGCCGTATTCCCGGGCGAGCTGGTCGACGATCTCCAGGTAGAGGTCTTTCGCCGGCTTCTGGAAGGTGATCGTCAGGCCGAAGCGGGAGGACAGGCTCATGATCTCCTGCAGGGTATCGTTGAGGTGCAGGTCGCTGCCTTCCCGGTCCTCCATGGATTCGCGGACGAGGTGGCGGCGGTTGCTGGTCGCGTAGATGACGATGTTGTTGGCGCAGCCGCTGATGTTGCCTTCCAGGATCCCCTTGAGGGCGTTGAAGTTGTCGTCGCTGTTGCCGAAGCTCAGGTCGTCGATGTAAAAGATGAACTTGAGCGGACTGTTTCGCAGCATTCCCGCGATGGCAGGGATGCTGCCGACCTGATCCTTGTTGAACTCGATGAGGCGGACGCCTTTGTCGTAGTAAGCCGCGGCGCAGGCTTTGACCGTGGAGGATTTGCCGGTGCCGGCATCCCCGTACAGGAGGACGTTGCTGGCGTTCCGGCCGCTCGCGAGCGCCTCGGTGTTGCGGAGCACGTCCGCGCGTTCCCGCTGATAGCCGTACAGCTGATCGAGCGTCTGGTATTCCGGATTGATGACCGGGACGAGCGATTCTCCTTCGACCCGGAACATACAGTTGCCGCGAAACATCCCGTATCCCTCTGAGGACAGGGAATCCAGCATCTGCTCGTACAGCGCGGAAAACTCATGGTAGCTGATCCCGTAGGAAGGGAGCGGGACCTTCGTGCCGGCCGGCTCCGTCATTGCGGCCGCCGGCATCTCGGAGAGCGACTGCAGGACGGCGAGCTCGCGCTGGAGGGAATCGTCCATGTAGTCCGGCGGGTTTTCACCGGCCAGGCGCATCCGGAGATACGGGTTTTCGTCTTCATAGAGGAACCGCAGCAGGTATGCACTGAGGTCGCCGCCTTCCGAATAGAGGAGGGAGACGAAGTCGTTGTAGCGGTCGATCCGGTCGCGGACCTCTTTGTGTTCCAGCGTGTCCAGGTAGCGGAGCAGTGCGCAGAACACCGGATCCTGGCAGAGATCGCGGAAGATCGTCAGTGAATGCAGCTGATCGTTGAGCCGGAGCAGAGTTTCCATGTCGTCTCCTTTCTGTCACGAAGTCTTAGTCATTTTCAATATCAGTATCATTCTAAATCAGGGCGGGAACGGATGCAATACGTTTTTATTGTTGAGCCCGACAAGCAAAATCTTCCGGTTATTGTAGAATGTACCAAATAAAGCACACGGCGGGCAGACCGTGATTTGCCCGAAAATCCCTGAAACCCTTGAAGTATCAACGGATTTTTTTATAAAAACAACTGTTGACACAGGACAAAGGGCTGTGATAATATATTTAGGCTGTAAGTTGCAGTTTGGATTTCTGATCCAATTTTTTATTAGGGGGAATAATCATGCACACCGCATTGATGATCATACTTCTGCTCGCCAGCATCGTCCTGATCGTGAGCATCCTGCTTCAGTCCAGCAACTCGAGCGGACTGTCCGGATCGATCGCCGGAGGCGCGGAGCAGCTGTTCGGAAAGAAAAAGAGCCGCGGCTACGACGCGCTGCTCAGCAAGATCACCACAGTCTGCGCGATCGTTTACATACTGGTATCGCTGCTGATCGTCGCAGTTTTCAACTGAACAGGGAGTAGTGTTTTTGATGAGGTACTTGCCAAAAGTACCTCGTATCATTTTCCGGGATCCTGTCCGGGTCCGTCCCGCAGGGAGTCCGGGATCCGTCCGTTAGCAATTGTATTACTATAAATCTATTCATTAAGGAGGTACGTTAGCTGTGTCCAGTTTAAGCTATGTTGCCCCGATCTGCGCGCTGGTAGGACTTATCGTGGCGTTTGCCCTGACGTCCTGGGTCAGCAAGGCAGATGAGGGAACAGATCGAATGAAAGAGATCGCCGGTTTCATCAGAGAAGGCGCGATGGCATTTCTGAAGAGAGAATACAGGACGATGGTCGTCGTGATCGTGGTGCTGTTCCTGCTCATCGGATTTGCGATCAATTGGGTTTCCGGGATCCTCTATGTCTGCGGAGCGCTGCTCTCCGTCCTTGCCGGCTTTTTCGGCATGAATGTCGCCACCAAGGGTAATGTCCGCACCGCGAACGCGGCGAGAATGTCCGGTATGCCTAAGGCGCTGCAGATCGCTTTCCGGAGCGGTGCTGTCATGGGTCTGTGCGTTTCCGGCCTCGGACTGCTCGGTCTCGGGATCGTCTTCGTCGTCCTGGATCTGGCGACCATCATGCAGTGCGTCACGAGCTTCGGTCTCGGCGCTTCTTCCATGGCGCTGTTCGGCCGTGTCGGCGGCGGTATCTACACCAAGGCTGCTGAC
>CAYLSR010000188.1:0-4179 GCA_964385855.1 uncultured Mogibacterium sp. | reverse complement strand
ATCGTGTTTGTAGCGTTGTATTTTTCTCTTATCTGTTATGCACAGTCCATAATATCTGACCGGATCCGCAGGCCTGTATTGCTGATACAGTAAACCGTTACTGTCCCCTCCGGCAAGGCGAAGTGTCCGTTCTCCGCTGGTTCCGGATAGACGAACCGGTCGTTCGCGGCCATCTTCGGGTCGCCTGAAACTGCCTGTCCAGCCAGCCGCGCCATCAGGACCATCCGACCCGGCGTCCATTCTTTATCCGTGATATTCTCCTTTGTTACCGGGAATTCTGTTCCGTTTCTCCGCAGAAAATACAGGCCGTCCCCATCCCTGTCAAGCTCTGCCGCCTCAAAAGCCGGCGCTGTCGGGCGGCTTTCATCCGCGGTCCGGTCGCAGAGATAGCAGAACCGTCCGCTCCATGCCTCGAGGAACTGATCCAGCGTTTCCGCCTGGAAGATCGTTCTCGGGAAGCCGTCCAGCAGGAAACCGTTCGCGCAGTCGTCCTGCAGCAGTCTGTCCTTGACGAGGTCGCAGACCAGTTCATCCGGGACCAGCTGTCCGGCGTTCATGTATTCCTGCGCCTTCTTGCCGAGCTCCGTGCCTTCTTTGATGTTCTTGCGGAAGATGTCTCCCGTGGAGATATGAGGAATATCGTACTTTTCAACAAGTCTGGCCGCCTGTGTGCCCTTGCCGGCTCCCGGAGGCCCCAGTAATACCGCTCTAAGCATAATCAATTTCCTCCAATTTTGACTAAGTAACCGTTATTTCAGGAATCCCTGATAGTTTCTCATCAGCATCTGGTTCTCAACCTGCTTGACCGTATCCAGCGCAACGCCGATCATGATCAGGAGGGAAGTACCTCCGAATGACAGATTGAACGGAGTGAATACGCTGACGATCGTCGGGATCGTCGCGACCGCTGCCAGGAATGCACCGCCTGCAAAGCACAGTCTGGACATGACTCTGGACAGATACTCCGTGGTTGCGGCACCCGGACGGATGCCCGGGATAAATCCGCCGTTCTGCCTCATCTGCTCCGCGACTTCTTCAGGATTGAAGGTGATCGCGGTGTAGAAATAGGTGAAGAACATCGTAAGGACGATATTCAGGATCGCGTAGACCCACACGCCCGGGTTACCGTTGATCGACAGGTACTTGGAGACCCAGTCCGCAAATCCGGAATTCGGCGCGAAGTACGCGATCGTCATCGGGAACTGCAGCAGCGAGAGCGAGAAGATGATCGGGATGACGCCGGCCTGATTGACCTTCATCGGGATGTGGGTGGACTGGCCACCGTACATCTTCCTGCCGACCACGCGCTTCGCGTACTGCACCGGGACCTTGCGGATCCCCTGCGTCACTTCGATGATCGCCATCGTGACGAGGATCGCCACGATGATCAGCGTGATCACGGCGACCATGCTGACCGCGCCTTCACGGACCTGAACCGCGATGTTGCGCACCATGGTCGGGATCCTCGCGACGATACCGCCGAAGATCAGCAGCGAGATGCCGTTGCCGACCCCGTATTCGTTGATCTGCTCGCCGAGCCACATCAGGAACGCGGTCCCTGCGGTGAGCACGACGATGATCACGAGCGAAGTGAGGAAGCTCCTGTCGACCACGGCGCTGCGGAACAGACCGAAGGTCAGTCCCGTCGCCTGGATCAGGCCCAGCACGACCGTCATGTAACGGGTGATCGTCGCCATCTTCTTGCGCCCTTCCGTTCCCTCCTTCGAGAGTCTCTCGAAGTACGGGATCGCGATGGTCAGCAGTTGGACGATGATGGAAGCCGTGACGTACGGCGTGATGCTGAGCGCGAATATCGTGAAGTTACTGAATGCTCCGCCGGAGAACAGATCGAACAGATCGAGAAGACCGGTCTCGCCGGAAAACATCTGCGATAAGTATGCCCGGTTGATGCCCGGGACCGGGATGTTGGACCCGATCCGGAACACGACCAGCATCAGGAGGGTGAAGATGATCTTCTTCCTGATTTCCTTAACACGCCATGCCTGCGCGAGCGTCTTCAACAGTTCCATTTAGAGAACCTCTGCCTTTCCGCCTGCAGCTTCGATCTTTTCCGCTGCACTCTTCGTGAACTTTGCCGCCTTGACGGTCAGGCTCTTGGTGAGCTCGCCGCCGCCGAGGACTTTGATGCCGTCCTTGACCTGCTTGACCATGCCGGTCTCGACCAGCAGATCGCAGTCAACCACGGTTCCGTTTTCGAACTTGTTGAGGGACTCAACGTTCACTTCGGAATACTCCTTCGCGAAGTGGTTGGTGAAGCCTCTCTTCGGGATCCGCCTGTACAGCGGCATCTGGCCGCCCTCGAAGCCCAGACGGACACCGCCGCCGCTTCTGGCGTTCTGGCCCTTGTTGCCTCTGCCGCCGGTCGTTCCCTGACCGGTACCCTGGCCGCGGCCTTTTCTCTTCGGCGCTCTGGTCGCGCCTTCTGATGCCTTTAATTCATGAAGTCTCATGGTCGCACCTCCTTACAGCTCTTCTACTTCCAGAAGATGCGAAACCTTAGCGATCGCTCCACGGGTTGCCGCGTTGTCCGGCAGCTCTACCGAGTGGTGGAGTTTCTTGAGGCCAAGAGCTTCAACGACCTTCTTGTGCTTCGGAAGAGCGCCGATCGTGCTTTTGACGAGAGTGATCTTGAGTGTCTTTGCCATGTGTCTCTTCCTCCTAACCTAAAATTTCCTCCGGGGTCAGGCCACGGCGCTTCGCGACTTCCTCGACGGTCATCATCTGCTTGAGACCTTCGATGGTAGCGAGAGCCATGTTCCCCGTATTGCTGGAGCCGAGCGACTTCGCTCTGACGTCCTTGAGTCCTGCCTTCTCCAGTACGGTACGTACGGAGGAACCGGCGATGACACCGGTACCAGGTGCTGCCGGCATGATGAGAACCTTGCCAGCTCCGAAAACTCCGACCGATTCGTGAGGAACGGTGGTTCCGACGGTCGGTACATAGATCAGTTTCTTCTTCGCATCCTCAGTCGCTTTGCGAACAGCTTCCGGGATCTCGATCGCCTTGCCCAGGCCGATGCCGACGTGGCCTTCTCCGTCACCGACAACAACGGTAACAGAGAATCTCATGTTGCGGCCGCCCTTAACGGTCTTCGCGACACGTCTGATGCTGACGATGCTCTCGGTAAGCTCAAGCTTGGATGCATCAATTCTGCTACGCATTCCTTCTCCTCCTTAGAAATCTAAACCAGCTTCGCGCGCACCGTCAGCGAGTTCCTTGACTCTGCCGTGGTACAGGTATCCGCCTCTGTCGAAAGCGACTTCCTTGATGCCCTTCGCGACTGCTCTCTCTCCGATAGCCTTGCCGACGATCTTCGCTGCTTCCTTGTTGCCGCCGTATGCGATCGTGCCCTTGAGCTCCTTGTCGAGGGAAGAAGCTGCTACAAGCGTATTGCCGTTCACATCGTCAATGATCTGAGCCGAAATATTCTTGTTCGAGCGATACACACACAGTCTAGGCTTCTCAGGAGTTCCGTAAACATTCTTTCTGACTCTTTCATGTCTCTTGAGTCTTCTATCATTTCTGCTGGCTTTTGCCATTGTTCACTGCCTCCCTTCTTACTTAGCTCCGCTCTTTCCTTCCTTCCTCAGGACGGTCTCGCCTTCCATGATGATTCCCTTGCCCTTGTAAGGCTCAGGCTTTCTCCAGGCTCTGATGTTCGCCGCGTAGTTGCCTACCTGCGCCTTGTCAGCACCCTTCACCACCACAGTCGTCGCATCCGGGGTCTCAGTCGTGATCCCTGCCGGATCGACCATCTCGATCGGATGGGAATATCCGAGCTTCATAACGAGGGTATTGCCCTGCTTAGAAGCAGAATAACCAACACCAACCAGTTTCATGGTCTTCTTGAATCCTTCGGTAACGCCGGTGACCATGTTCTGGATCAGCGTTCTGGCAAGACCGTGCTGCGATCTTTCCTGTCTGCTGTCCGTCGGTCTGGAGACGTTCAGGACTCCGTCTTTGATTTCGACCTTGAGGGTCTTTTCGATCGGAGCGCAGAGCTCGCCGTTCGGACCCTTGACGGTCACTACGTTATTCTCATCTACCGTAACCTCTACGCCGGCAGGGATCGTGATCGGTCTGATTCCAATTCTTGACATTCTCTGCACCTCCTACCAAACGTAACAGATCACTTCTCCGCCAACGCCGAGCTTGCG
>CAYLSR010000187.1:0-4190 GCA_964385855.1 uncultured Mogibacterium sp. | reverse complement strand
AGACGGCGGAGGACTGGGCGGTGTTCAACGGGGACGACCCCGCTCTTCAGCCGCTTTGATCCACGTATTTGCTCCGTGTCCGACGGGCTGGAGGAGTGACCCGGCAAAAACTGTTGAGCTTTCACGCTTGGCAGAACAGACCGGTGCCTGGATCAATTTCGAGTATGAGAACGGCCAGGTCACTTCGATCGGGAAGATCAAGGAGTTGAAACCAATTACTGAGTATACATCCCTGCAGGGAAGATTCCGTCATCTGGATGATGAGAAAATCCATCAGATGCAGGAGATGACAACAGAGAGCTATAACCAGACGATGCGTTATCTGGAATTCCTCAAAGGTTAACAAACACCTTTAACCATCCATACTTACCTCAGGAAGGCCGCGGCGGCTGGCCGCGGCCTTTCCGCAAAAATTAAGGGGAGAAAGTCAATGAAAGAATACAAAGTTCTGGCGATGAATCTGGGATCAACTTCCACGAAGCTCGCCTACTACATCAATGATAATTGTCAGATGAAAACAACGCTGGCGCATCCTGCAGAGAAGATCGCAGCTGCAAAAGATATCTGGGATCAGTATGAATTCCGAAAGGAAGCGATCCTTCAGTTTATGGCTGAAAACGGTATCGACTTGAATGAGCTCGATGCGATCAGCAGCCGAGGAGGGCACTGTGAGCCGATCGAAGGAGGCACTTATCGGATCAACGATGCATTCCGCAAGCAGAGCCGCAGCGGGAAATACGGTGTCCATGTCGGCAATGTCGGCGTGGAGATCGCGGCAGAACTGGCAAAGATGAGTGACCACGCCATTGCGGTAACGACGGATATCCCGACGACGGATGAACTGATACCGTTAGCGAGATATACGGGTCTGAAGGAGCTCCAGAGAAGATCTTCTTTCCAGGTCCTCAATCACAGGGCGATGGCAACGTATTATGCGGAGCAGATTGGGGAGAAGTACGAAGAGCTCAATCTGATCGTCGTCATGCTGGGCGGAGGGATTACCGTGGCCGCACATTCCCATGGCCGTATCATCGATGGACCGGACGGATTGACCGGAGACGGTCCGTTTTCAAACAACCGCTGCTGCACGGTCCCTGTCGGACAACTCGTGGATCTCTGCTATTCCGGAAAGTACACGCACGCGGAGATGAAGCGTCACATCAATGGTGAAGCCGGTCTGCGGTCTTACCTCGGGACGACGGACGTCCGTGAAATCCAGAAGAGGATCGATGAGGGTGATTCCTATGCAGAGGAAGTGTTGGACGCCATGTGTTATCAGACAGCGAAGGACATTGGTGCCTATGCGACGGTCCTCAAGGGGAAGGTCGATGCGATCCTCCTGATTGGCGGGATGGCAAATTCCGAATGGATCACCAGTCATATCAAGGACCGCGTCGAGTTTATCGCACCGGTCGTCATTCTGCCGGGAGAGCGTGAGATGGAGTCCCTCTGTCTCAATGCGTACAAGGCGGTTTCCGGGCAGATCGAGCTGAAAGAATTCAATCTGAAGAATGCATAAGGAGGGAAAACCATGCTGAAGAGTCTTGATGAGATCATCGAACGGGCGAAAAATGAGGCGTCGAAGCAGATTGCAGTGGCCGCAGCGGCGGACGACGAGGTGCTGGAGGTCGTGGAAGAAGCGACCCGGCTCGGGCTCGCAGAGTTCATTTTGATCGGGAATGCGGCGAAGATCAAAGAGATCGCGGAGGCGAACGGCCGCGTCATCGATGCAAAGATCATCGATGAGCCGGACGACAAGAAAGCCGCGGAGAAAGCGGTGTCGCTGGTCCGGGAGGGCGAAGCGCAGGCAGTGATGAAGGGGCTCCTTCACACGGCGACTTTCATGAAGGCGGTGCTGAACAAGGAAAAAGGTCTGCATGCCGGAAGGCTGATCAGCCAGGTCTCGATCATCGACAACATCGAAGGGACAGGCCTTCAGATGATCACGGACGGCGTCATCTCGATCAAACCGGACCTTGAGACGAAGAAGACGATTATCGAGAACGCCGTGGATCTGGCGCATCGCCTTGGGAATGAGTGCCCTAAAGTCGCGCTTTTGTCTGCCGTCGAAGTCGTCAATCCGGCGATGGAAGATACGATGGATGCTGCCGTTCTGTGCAAAATGAACGACCGCAAGCAGATCAAGGGCTGCAAGATCGATGGTCCACTCGCGTTGGATAACGCACTTTCCGTGGAAGCTGCAAAGCACAAGGGGATCGAGAGTGAGGTTGCCGGACGTGCAGACATCATCCTCGTCCCGAATATCCAGGTAGGCAATTCTCTGATCAAGTCCATCACGTATTATGCCGGGAAGGACATGGCTTCCGCGATTATGGGCGCGGCAGCGCCGGTCATCATGACTTCGAGGACGGATTCTGTTCGAAACAAGATCCTTTCTCTTGCGCTGGCGGCAGTTATTGCTTAAAAAAGAAGTTGTTTTTCAGCGGTTGGTTGTGTTAAACTGATGGAGGTGTTTCTGCATGCGGAACGATGATAGCAGTAAAGCAATAAATAGGGAAGTAAAGCATGTGGCCTATGATGCACAAAAGCATGTTATCACCAAAGTCAGAGGGGTGGCTATGAAAGAAGAAAAGGGTAACGACAAATATTTGCTGAGCTCTGTTTACAACGCGCTCGAGATCCTGGACCTGCTGAGCCAGCGGGAAAACATCGGTGTCGCAGAGATCAGCAAAGCACTGGGAATGGGGAAATCCAGCGTGTTTCGGCTGTTGTACACACTGGAAACAAAGGGATATGTAGTCAAGAATGAGTCCGCGAAATACATGCTAGGAAGAAAGCTCGCGTTTTTCGGTGAGATCATCCAGTCGCGACAGGACGAATACTCGATTGCAAGACCGGAGCTGGAAGCGCTTAGGGACCGGACCGGAGAAACCACGCACCTATCCGTACTCCTTCCGAATCTCGACGTCATGTTCGTTGAGAAGGTCAAGTCCAATATCTACAGCATCATGATGACCTCACGGATGGGATATGAATTCCCTGCGTATGGGAGCGGGACGGGCAAGATGCTCATGAGTGCGCTTCTTGGTACGGATAAGGAAACAGAGATTGACAGAATCAAGCTGAAAAGATTCACGCGGAATACGATTGCAACGATGGAGGAACTGAAGGCGGAACTCCGGAAGATCCGTGAGCAGGGGTATTCCATCGATAATGAGGAATCCGAGGACGGCCTCTACTGTATCGCGGTGCCGGTCTACAACAGCGATGGTTCCTGGCATCTGGCGATCAGTGTTTCAGGAGCGGCTTCCCGCTTGAAAGAGAACCAGGAGCAGTATCTCGAGGAGCTTCGCAGAACTGCGGCTTCGATCTCAGAACTGCTGGGACTGTAAAAGCAGATGAGAGGCTTATACTGAGATCAGCTATGTTCAAATCATGATTCAAAAGCACTGTATTGTCGTTTTCGGCAATACAGTGCTTTTTCGGTCTGCCGGACTTTAGGGGAAAGACCTGCATACACTTTCAAAGTATGCAAAAGACCTGCATGTGGAGGATAAGGTCAGATCATAACTGGAGGTTCTGCTATGAAAAACGCAATGCAGCTAAAGGCGATTATCAATAATCTTGCGAAAGATAAAGGTATCAGACCACAGCTCGTGCTTCAGAGACATAACAAATCTCAGAGCAGCTCTTGAAGCCACTGCAGAAAAACGAGGAACGATGAATGTGATAGATAATTATGAGGATGTAATAAACACGGTCATGAATAGTGATGTCATGAAAAGACGATGGGACATATACAAAAGTGACTTCGGTTATGCTGCCGATATAGAATTTGAGGAGACGTGCGATGCAGTGTCGAAAATCATGAGTGAAGTACTATATGGATCAGAATAAGCTTATTGCCGTATATCTTTACAATTTTGAGGACAGCGACAGATAATCTTTGCTTTTGAGGAGAAGATACACTATAATATGTAAAGATTGGAGGCAAATTACGGATGTATTCATATCAGAAACTGGAAGATGCCTTAAAGGAAAAAGGAATCGGCAAGACTATGCTGTCTGAGGAGTTGGGCTTTTCTTCGCGTACGGTCGCCAAGATCGCTAAAGGTGAAAAACTCTCCTCAAGGAGCATTCAAAAAATCGCTGATTATCTTGGGCTGCCTGCCGACGAGCTAATGAAGGAAGTATCTGACAACAGGATCCTTCAGACGCTTAGGGACGAA
>CAYLSR010000186.1:0-4198 GCA_964385855.1 uncultured Mogibacterium sp. | reverse complement strand
GAAGAAAGGTGCTCAAGGTCACATTCTTGAGAAAGCCGGACTGGAAACAGAGCATGCTGAGGCATGCTATAAGTATCTAAGACGCACTCCGAGATGGAAGAAAGAAGCGGAACTGGCAGAAATATGCATCCGGTACAAGCAAAAGACGGAGGAAATCAACGAAGTCGCCGGATGGGAGGCACACGCCGAATGCATAAGCGTGATGGATTCTTTTCTGGACTGGCTGACGGACAGTCTGGCGCGCGGAGACAAAATCAAACCTTTGGCTGATATTGAAGATCCTGCCGGCTTAGAGAAGCTTTGCAGATTGATGCTCGCGATATTGACGAATGATCAGGATGTTTATCTGAGGCAGTTCTCAACCGCGGTGTTTAATGATTCCAAGATCGCAGAGAAGGAACTTGACAGAGCGGCAGCTGTAATAAGAAGGTTTGGAACCTGCAATGATGCGCATGACAATGATGAAGTTCTCAGCACAGATGAGATAATGGAACGCTACGGGATATACAGGAATCCTGTGTGGGTCTATATGAAGGGCTGTGCAGGCTTTCACCTCATTAATACCGGCAGCAATGATCATTCTGATGAATGTGGAAAATCTACGGCAGCTGTCATCAGGCTGTCTACCCTGGAAAGCGGCTTAGGGATCACTTTGCGTGATCTTGAACTGCTGGAGCCTGATCCTGATAGCATGCCTGAGTGCATCCTTACCATAGAGAATCTGACGTCATATTATCAGCAGGATACTATTGTTAATGGTATGAACGCACTGGTCATCTACATCGGGGGATATGCGGGGAGAAAGAAGAGGGACTTTCTGAAGAAGCTTGGAAAAGCATATCCTGATGCGTGTTTCATGCATTCCGGAGACATTGACTGCGGAGGCTTCAGAATCTGGAAATCACTTTGCGAGGGGACCGGGCTTCCGTTCGGGACATACAGAATGGATCTGGAAACATTCTGTCGGTTTCTGCCATCAGGAAAACCAATAACGAACCGTGACAGGCAGACGTTGAATAAGATTAAGGAGGAGCCTTTCTTCGCAGGGCAAAGAGAACTTTTTGACAAAATGCTGGAGACAGGCGTAAAGATCGAACAGGAAAGCTTTCTCCACAGGAGCCTCTAACCGGAATGGTTAGAGGTTTTTTGTTGAAATATCGGTTTCTCATAATACTGCTTCATCTTTTTGTAACGAATGTGCCTTTTCAGAGTCTTATCAGCAGAAGGCTTAAACAGGAGATGCGTTTATGGACATCGAGAGAATGTATCGGGAATATTTTACACCGGTGTACCGATACGCTCTTTCATTGGTCCGTGATCATGATCTGGCTGAGGAAATCACGCAGGAGACGTTTTTCAAGGCGCTGAAAAAGATTGACAGCTACAGAGGAGAAGCGAGTCTGCGGGCATGGCTGTGTCAGATCGCGAAGAACCTTTACCTGGATATGCTAAAGAAGCAGTCCAGGCAGACCCCGCTGGAGGATGCTGCGGGCGAAGGGCATGACCTGAAAGTCATAACGTCGGAAGCACAGTCTCCGGAGGAGCAGCTGATCCAAAAGCAGACGGCCATGAGCATCTACCGCATCCTGCATGACCTGAAAGAACCGTACAAGGAAGTGTTCCAGCTCCGCACGTTCGGCGGACTGAGTTTTGCTGAGATTTCTGAACTGTTCGGCAAGAGCGAGAGCTGGGCCAGAGTAACTTACTACAGATCGAGAATGATGATCAGGGAGGAACTGGATGAAGATTCATTGTAATATAGCAAGAGACCTGATGCCGCTTTACATCGACAATGTGCTGTCGGATGAAAGTAAAGCAGCGGTCGAAGAGCATCTGACGGGATGCAGTGAGTGCAGGCAGTATTTTCGCAAAATGTCCGATGCCGACATTTCGAATTCGGAGGATAAGTGTGATGAAATCATCAGCAGGCTCGATGAGGCGGAAAGCCTCAAAAGATTAAAAAGAAATATGCTGTTTAAACGAATATTCACAATAACCCTGACTGCGGCAGTCGTCGTCGGAGCTGTTCTCATCGGAGATATACTGATCTTTCACAATCCGAGCTATATTCCTTATGAGGAAACCGGGATACGCATGGGCGATAACGGCGACATGTATGTCGAAAAGCCGTATTACGGCTATAAGGGAGTCTATTGGGGTGAAGACGGCGAAGGAAACCGCGTGGCGATATTCTTTCTTACAAGCAGCTGCTATTCCAGGAACTGGGAAAAATTATCAGAAATCAATCAGGGGCATGTGATCAGATACCATGATACTGACGATGAGGCTGCGGTAGACAGAGCATACTATTTACCGGAGAAATATGTGAAGGAAAACCATCTTGTCGGTTTCTTATCTAAACATAATACGATCTTTGATCGCATAATAAGCAGAAATCTGACCGACGAGGAGATGGAAGATGAGATGAACAAGCTGATCGCGGAAATCGAGAAAGAAGCGCCGCTTGTCTGGTCGGCGGTCAATGAAGAAGTGGAAAACCCGCCGCAAGTCTGATATAATCATTGCAGAGCATTGAGCAAACGCAAGGAGGATCAACCAAATGAAACGAAATTTGAAATGGATCGGTTTACTGCTGTCGGTCGTCCTCGTGCTGGCCTTTACCGCGTGCGGTTCGGAGCAGGGAGATAGCGGAGAAGACACCTCTGCCGAGTTCGACATCGCGGCGGGCCTGACGCGCACGGACGATGCGGCGACCGGGGAGGCGACGGTCGAGACGGACTGTTTCTCGGTGACGCTGCCGGCCGGCGAGACCTGGGAGTGCGTCGTAGACGGGCCGAATTCGATCATGTTCTACAACATCGCGGCGCGGGAAGAATTCGGCGGGAGGCTGTTTTCGGTCGAGGCGTTTGAGCCGGAGGATGAGTCCTACGATCCGATGCCGTTCTGCGTCCTCGGGGAGCGTGACGGCAAGAAGATCGTCGTGACGTATCCGTCCGACGTGCAGTATGATTTTCAGGATGAAGCCGCGAGCGCGGAATACCTGGAGGTGTTCTGGGTCGCGCAGCAGTTCAGCGATGATCCGGCTACAAGTCCGATCGTGCTGAAATAGCCGGAAAAAAGAGGGGGATGAGATGCTGAAAGTACTACTGATCAACGGCAGCCCGCACGAGAAGGGCTGCACCAACCGGGCGCTTCAGGAAGTGGCCTCTGCGATCGAGGCCGAAGGGATCGCAACGGAGATCTTCCACATCGGGCAGAAGGCGATCGCCGGCTGCATCGCCTGCGGATATTGCTCCGTCAAAGGGGAGTGCGTTTCCGACGGGGACGGGCTCAACGAGCTGCTCGGGAGGCTGGAGGATTACGCGGGCGTCGTGATCGGCTCCCCGGTCTATTATGCGGGACCGAACGGTAACCTGCTGTCCTTCCTGGACCGGCTGTTCTATGCCGGCAGCGAGAAGCTGGCGGGCAAACCGGGCGCCGCGGTGGTTTCGTGCCGGCGTTCCGGCACGACGGCGTCGTTTGACCGGCTCAACAAGTACTTTACCATTTCGAGCATGCCGGTCGTATCGTCCAGCTACTGGAACGGCGTACACGGCAACTGCGCGGAGGAGGTCGAGGAGGACCTGGAGGGTCTGCACACGATGCGGACGCTCGGGCGCAACATGGCCTGGATGATCAAGTGCTTCGAGGCGGGCAAGGCCATCGGGATCGAGTTCCCGGAGCCGGAACCGAAGCCGTTTACGAATTTCGTCCGCTAGCGAAAAGCGCATCCGGAGGAATACAATCGCGTCAATCACATACGATTGCGGGCATTGTATAATTGTATGTGAATGGCTTGATTCAGGCGTATCGCGCGGGTATAATGCAGAAAAAAGGGCGGTCTGCCCGAACGGGCCGATCCCGGAGAGATGTTTGTTTGAAGCAAAGATAGGAGGGCAGTATGCCATTAGTCACAACTACTGATATGTTCCGGAAAGCTTACGATGGCGGCTACGCGATCGGAGCATTCAACGTCAACAATATGGAGATCGTCCAGGGGATCACGGAGGCCTGCCGCGAGGAAGCGGCGCCGGTCATCCTGCAGGTGTCCAAGGGCGCGCGCGCATATGCGAACCACACGTATCTGATCAAGCTCGTCGAGGCGGCCGTGCTGGAGTGCCCGGACATTCCGATCGCGCTGCATCTGGATCACGGTCCGGATTTCGAGACCTGCAAGTCCTGCATCGACGGCGGCTTC
>CAYLSR010000185.1:0-4245 GCA_964385855.1 uncultured Mogibacterium sp. | reverse complement strand
GTTGTTACGTCACAAGTGCTCGAGGGGTGTGACGGAACGCGGGGCGCGAGTAGGTCTGTTACGTCACAGGCGCTCGAGGGGCGTGACGGAACAGGACGATCAATAAAGGCTGTTACGTCACTAAAGCTCGAAGGACGTGACGTAACAAACAAGGCAATAGAGGCTGTTACGTCACTAGCGCTCGAGGGGTGTGACGTAACAAACGAGGCAACAAAGGCTGTTACGTCACTAAAGCTCGAGGGGCGTGACGGAACGTGCACTGTCGCCGTGTCAAACCGCTATTTCAACCAATTCCAGAGGACCCAGCCGAGGGTCTTGACGGTGGATTCGCCGTCGCAGGCGGACATGAAGCGTTCGTTGAAGCGGTCGCGCTTCTCGGCCTGCCAGGTTTCGCGGCGGATGGCGTCCGCGAGGACGGCCGGGTCGGTCACGAGCGGGCCGTAGAGGTAGTCTTCGTAGTCGTAGTAGAAGCTGCGGCCGTTGTAGTAGGTGTCGAGGTCGTAGGCGAAGTAGAGGATCCTGCCGCGGGTCAGGAAGTAGTCGAAGATCACGGAGGAATAGTCGGTGATCAGGAGGTCCGTGACGACGAGGAGGTCGTTGATCTCGCGCTCGGCGGAGAGGTCCTGGTAAAAATCGCCGTAAGAAGACAGGTCCGGGAGGCGGACGGTGCCGCGGCGGATGTTGTTCTGCAGGGCCGGGTGCCATTTGAAGCAGAAGACATAGTCCTCGTGGAGGGCTTCGTAGAGCTCGGCGAACGGGAGCTGAGTGAAGTCGTAGGTGGCGTCATCCGCGCGGAGTCCGCGGTAGGTCGGCGCGAAGAGGATGACCTTGCGGCCCTGCAGCGCCGGGTAGTCGGCGTAGACGCGGGCGCGGGCGGATTCGATGTAGTCGCGGTCGAAGAAGAGGTCGGTCCGCGGGATGCCGGTGGCCTGGACGCGGTCGAGCGGCAGGCCGAAGGCTTCCGCGTAGTTCTCGCGGATGGCCTCGGAGCTGACGATGGCGTGGGTGTACTTGCGGTAGCCCTTGTGGATGCGAATGTTTTCGTTCCCTTCCGCGCGGCTGTAACCGAATTTCTTGAACGCGCCGGCGCCGTGCCAGAGCTGGCAGATCTTCTGGCCTTTGCGGACGTTGAAGTACGAGGTGTAGCGGTAGTAGTCCTCGAGGAAGATCACGCCGGCGGTGGTCATGTCGTAGACCATCCGGCAGAAGGCAGCCGGGCTGCTCCAGTTGCGGCGGTCGGCTTTGAAGAAGGTCGCCCGCTCCATGTCGGGATCGAGGAGGTTGATCTTGTCGTAGACGAATTGGAGGTTTCCGCCGTTTTCCGCGCGGACGTCGGAGAGAAAGAGCGCTTTCTTCGGATGGACGCTGCAAAACACGCCGATCAGGCGGTTTAGAACGATAAAGACGGCGGCGGTCGCCAGGTTGGTGATGTAGCGAAAGATCCTCATGGTCTGCCCTCCTCTGCCATGCGGCGGATCAGCGCGGTGACGGACGCGGTGCAATGCTCGACCGGGGCGATATATTTGTCCGTAAACGCGGACAGACGCTGCCAATCATAGGCCGGCCGCCCGTCCGGGCCGACGGCTTCGATCGCCGCGAGGACCTCGGCGGCCGTCCGCTTAGGGTCGCTCGGGAGCTCGGTCAGCGGATCCAGGTAGAAACCGCGGTTTTCCACGTAGTGATCGATATCGTAGGCGTAGAACCAGATCGGCTTCCCCGCCGCCGCGGCTTCAAAGATGACCGCGGAATAGTCTGAAATGAAAAAATCGCAGACCGCCAGCTGCTCCATCGTGGTGTAACCGTCCAGGACGATCACCTTGTCCGACAGGCGGAGCCGCTCCTTCATCAGCGGGTGCGCGGAAATGATGAGATTGTACCGGTCCGCGTCGACGGCGTCCGCGAGTTCGGCGATCTTGGCGATCTCGAGCTCGGTCTTGCGGAAGGTCGGCGCGTACAGAAGGGTCCGTTTTGCCGGGTCCAGCTGCGGGCAGGCCGCGAGGATCTCTGCGCGCTTCTGCTCGAGCCAAGCCGGATCGCGTAGGAGGTCGACGCGCGGGAGCGGCAGGATCTCGAAGGCCTCCGGTCCGTAGCCGTAGGCTTCCTCCAGGCCCGGGACGGCGGCTTCGCTGCTCGCCAGGATGCGGTCGTACCCCTGATGCATGCGCATGGCGCGGGCGATCGCCGGCGACCGGCCCTCGGCGCGGCCGAGGATGCTCAGGCTGAACTTCTTGTAGGCGCCCAGCGCGTGCCACATCTGGAGGATCCGGAGCTGCGGCCGGTGGCGGAGCAGGCTCGCGAGGATGCAGTAGGTGTCCAGCACGACGACCTCCGACGTCGCCAGGCAGTGCATCTGCGCAGTGAGCATGTGCCAAATGTAGGCGGGTTTGCTTTCGATCTTTTTACACAAAACAACCACCTCGTAGTCCGGCATCTCGCGGCGGATCTCGTCCCGGAGAAGCTCGATGTCTACGCTCGGGTGGTTGCTCTGGCGGCTGATGAAAGTGATCCTCTTACGGACCGGCGCGAGCTTTTGCAGCCCGTAGAGGAGCTGCAGAAGTCCGCGCCCGATGGTGATGATGATGTTCATAAAAACGGCAGATTAGCGGGTCTTGACCTTTTCCGCTTCAGACCAGGAGGAGAAGTAGCGGTAGTCTCCGTCCGCCTTGAAGCTGCGGATGCGGACGTAGTAGACGGTCTTTTCCTCGAGCCCGGTGATCTCCGCGGAAGCCCGGTCCGCCCCGTTCACGCTCACGCTGCGGTTGCCCGAGGAGAAATCCTCCGCGGTGCTGTACTGGATCACGTATCCGTCGACCACGTCGATGTCGTCGAGGACGGTTTCCTCTGCAGCCGCATCGGCGGCATCCGCCTTCGGCGCGAGGCTCTCCCACTTCACGGTGAACCCGCCTTCCGAGCGCTCCACATCGGTCAGCACCGTGCCGGCCGGCCGGATCTGGAACGTCGTGGACTTGTCGCCGCTGTACTTGCCGGCGCCGTAGACGGTGATTTTGCCGCGGCCGACGTGGATGTTGTCGCTCAGCTCGATGCTGTAGTCCGTCCCCTCCTGCAGCTCGGTCTCACCGTCCCGGATGACGACCTTCGGCTGCACCGCACTGCCCGTAAAGACGGTGGAACCGATGCTGAACTGCATCTGCTCGATTGGGCGGCTGACCGTGCGGGTCACGCTGTAGATGGCCTCCCCCTTCTGGAAGGTCACCGTGTACTCCTTGCCCCACTCCATCACCGGCGTGCCGATGAAGGTGTAGAACCCGTCGCGGTCCGGCTCGGTCCCGGTGTACGTGGTGCCTTCATAGGATGCGGTGATCGTCATGCTGCTCAGCGACGGCATGTCCCACATGTCGTCGTCCTCGAAGGCGTCGAGCGAGATGCTCCCGCAGATGTAGTTCTCACCTTCGTAGACCGGCGCCACATACGCGGCGTACTTGAAGACCGGCATGTAGTAGTATTCGTCCACGAATTTCTGATCGATGTGCACCGGTACCTCGACCTGCTCGCCCTCTGCGCTGACGACCGTCACGGTCGCGTCGCCGGCAGCGATCGGGATGAGTTTGACGTAATCCCAGTCGTCCTCTTCCTCGACGAGTTCCACCTTGAGGATCCTGTAATTATCGGACCAGACCCGGGAGATCGTCCCGCTCTTCGCGACGATCCAGTACGGGAAGTACGGTGCTTCTTCGGAGTAGATGTTGTCCGGATCGTAGCTCTCGAGCCTGTACTCGTCCTGGAACAGCTCGAAGGACGCGTCCTTTGCCTGCGCCGCGCTCTGCCCGGCGCTGCCCGCCGTCTCCGAGCTCTTTGCCGCGTAACTGTTGAAGGAAGACAGCAGCAAAAGCATCGCGGCAATCAGTGCTGCTGATGTGATCCTGCGGATTGTCCTGTAGTTCATGGTCGGCTCCTCTTCGTGTTTATCAAAACAATTTTTTGCACTGCAAAAATCCCAGTAGTTGTTCTCTGTCACCCCATTATACCACAAGATGTGGTGGAAGGAACACTTTCTTTTGTATTTAATTCAAAGCGCAGCGCTGTCCGGAGCACTAAAAAAGGCCCGCCGGAGCGGGCCTGTCAGTTCATCGTATGCGGGGATGCCGCCGACCGACTAACGGGTCGTTTCGATCAGTCCGTAAGCGTCGCCTTTGCGCTTGTATACGACATTGACGGATTCTGTATCCATTTCGAAGTAGACGTAGAAATCGTGACCGAGCATCTCCATCTGCTGGATGGCTTGCT
>CAYLSR010000184.1:2865-4261 GCA_964385855.1 uncultured Mogibacterium sp. | reverse complement strand
TGGATGCAAATTTTTTTGAAAAATTTATTAGTCCCTACTTGACAGAAGCGGGCGGGACCTCTTCCGGCAAAACGACCATGCTGAACGCGCTTGCGGCATCCATCGGCGAAGAGGAGAGGGTGATCATCATCGAAGATTCCGCGGAACTGCAGGTGCGCCACGTCCGGAACAAGATCCACATGGAGTGCAGAAGCGCGAATTCCGTAGGGAAGGGCGCCGTGACGATGGAGATGCTGATCCGGACGAGTTTGCGCATGAGGCCGGACAGGATCATCGTCGGTGAGGTGCGGGGGAAGGAGGTGGTCGATATGATTCAGGCAAACAATACCGGCCACGACGGAAGTTTTTCGACGGGGCACGGAAATTCCATCCGAGGGATGCTGAACAGGCTGGAGACGATGTACATGATGGATGCGCAGGTGCCGGTCCAATCGATTCGAAGCCAGATCAGCAATGCACTGGATGTGTTCGTTCATCTGAAGCGGGACGTGGACGGCCGGCGGCGGGTGGTGGAGATTGCGGAACTCGCGGGATTTGACGGGATGGAGTATCAGCTCAATCAGCTCTATGAGCAGGACCGGGAAGGAAAGCTGGTCCGGACTTCAAACCCGCTGATCCACCGCGAAAAGCTCATCCGGGGGCGCCGGGATGACCGGCTGAAAGGTGAGGTGCCGGAAGCATGACGGACTTTAAGGTATATGAGATGCAAAGAACAGAGAAGCTCCTCTTTACGGTGCTCTACATCATCGCGGCGATCGCGCTGTCTGTACTGTTTTACCGGAATGTCCTCTTCGCGGCGGTGACGATCCCGTTTGCGCCGCGGATCCGAGGGCTATATATCCGGACCAGGGCAGAGCGGAGGCGGGATCAGTATCTGCTCGAATTCAAGGACTTTCTGTTCCTCGCTTCAACTTCCGTCGGGGCCGGGAGGTCCATCAAGGACGCGATCCGGGAGGCCATACCGGGACTGAAGGAAATCTACGGGGAACGGTCGATCCTGAGCCGCGAGCTGATGCTCGTCCATGAGCGGATGGAGGTCGGGAATGAACAGGATACTGAGGTCCTGATGGATCTCGCGATGCTCAGCGGGATGAGCGATGTGATCGATTTCGTGACGATCTATCAGGCGTGCAAAAGGACGGGCGCGAGCCTGATCCTGGCGATGAACCGGGCTGCGGCTATGATCATCGACAAAATGACGATCGAACGGGAGATCCGGGAGCTGACGCGCCGCAAAGAATCCGAGGGTCTCATGATCTTCATGATGCCGTTTGCCGTGCTGATCTTCCTCAACCTGAGTGCACCGGATTATGTGGCTGGGGTTTTGTAGTTTTCTTGCCAGCGGACTTTTTATTTTTCGTTCTGGGCGACGATTGCCCGAACCCTGTTTATTTCT
>CAYLSR010000184.1:0-2855 GCA_964385855.1 uncultured Mogibacterium sp. | reverse complement strand
GAGTGAACCGGATTATGTCGCTGCGCTCTATCAGACGTTGACCGGCAGGCTGATCATGACCTTTGTGATCGCAGCCAACATTGGAATCTACGAGGTGATCCGCAAGATCGTAAAGGTGGAAATATGAAAGAAAAGTGTCTGAATACTATCGGGCAGATCCGCCGGGATGAGAAGACGATGAGGAGGCTGTATCTGATCACGCTCGTGTCCTGTCTGCTTGTGCTCTCGCTGGTCGTCAGAAACGGTCTGGAAGGGGGGAAATACATCATCGATGAAGAGGGACAGGTGATCGGGATCGAGCGGAAGTCCCTTCAGGCATTTGAAGAATATGAACTCATCCTGAAAGTCACCGGCGAACTCGGGGAGCTGGAAAAAGAGGTCCTCATCTCGAAAAGCGCAGTGGAGCCGGAGGCGACACGGGAGGAAGAAGAGGCTGAAGCGGCAGAAAGGGAGCGGGAAGCGGCACTGATGCAGAGGGACATCGCGATCGGGAACATCCTCATGGAGATCGAAGCGTCAGAAAAAAGGCGTATCCTGTTTCCAAGGAAACTGCCGGACGGAAGCACACTTTCGTGGCATACTGCGGGCCGAGGGCAGTCTGAGCTGCCCATGCTGGCGGGGCTTTATCTGGTGCTGATCCTCATCGTGGTCAAAGCCGGGATCGATGAGCGAAAACGTCCGGATGCGATCGGCAGGGCGAGTGTCCTGCGCAGCCTGCCGCGATTTGTCAACCAGCTGGTTATGCTGCTCAATGCCGGCATGATCCTGAACGATGCATTCGAATGCATCGCGGAAAGCTGTACGCTGGTGCCGGAGCAGGAAAGGGGGCTGTTTGAGACGGATCTGGCGGCGCTGGCGGAGCGGAACCGGGATCACCGGACCGGCACGGCCATGATTCTGAACGAGTACGCCGGGAAGATCAACGTCAAGGAGTTGATGAGAATCTCGACGATCCTCATCGAGAATGAAAGGAGAGGCAGTGATGTAGTGGACAATCTGACGAGGGAAAGCGAGTTTCTGTGGGAGGAACGTAAAATCACGGCGATGGAGAAAGGGAAGATGATCGACGCAAAGATGGCATACCCCCTCGGCATGCTTCTGATCCTGCTGATCATCATCACGATGGCGCCGGCAATACTGACGATGAAATAAAGGAGGGAATCATGCTGCAGTATAAATTGATGTCATTCATGAAGAGAAAGTCCGGGATGGAAATGGTCCAGGTCGCGATCCTTGTTGCGATCGCCGTAGCGCTCGGGATCATTTTCAAGACCCAGATCACGGCTTTTGTCAATGCGGTCTTTAAGAATCTGGACGCCAGCAAATTCTGAGATAACCGAGATAACAAAGAGGAGGACGTCAGATGCTCCGGAACAAGAGAGGCAGTGAAATGGTGGAAGCGAGCATCGCCTGGCCGATCATCGCGCTGACCGTGGCGCTTTTGCTGAGGCTTTTCACTTTTTATATCGAGATCCTGTATACCGGGGTCAAAGCGCACGAGGAAGCGCTTGCCGCATGGGATGCGTTCAATAAACCGATCCTGCAGGTCTATGAGAGCACCGAGAGAGTGACGATGCTGACCGGAGGGCTTCTGTCGTTTGATCCTCATAAAGATATCCGGACGAAAGCCTATCTTCTCAACGAAGACGGCTTCGTCCGGGCTAGGGAGATCCTCCATGAGTAACAAACGGGGTTCATCCGTCCTCCTGCTCGCCATGATCTTCACGGCCTTCGCGATGGTGATCCTCTCCTCGATCCTGATTGCCCGGGAATGGACGGTCAAAAGTGAATGC
Organism: uncultured Mogibacterium sp.; assembly: GCA_964385855.1. Taxonomy (GTDB): domain Bacteria; phylum Bacillota; class Clostridia; order Peptostreptococcales; family Anaerovoracaceae; genus CAYLSR01. The sequence goes on along the minus strand of CAYLSR010000184.1, from coordinate 1,062 downwards.
GAGGCATTCGGAAGGGTCTTTGCGAAGGCGATCCTGTCGGAGTATGACAAGCATCTGCTGCAGGATTACGGGATCCTGGGTTACCAGGGGAATGATGCGGCAGTCGAGGAAAAGATCCGGCAGTACATGGCGTATTCGATGAAGGGAAAGCTACGGGTTCGCGATTTGGATGCGGAAGCAGGTCTGGGCGGCTATGAGCTGAGCGACCCGGCAAATTTCCGGAAGGCGATGAAAGACGGGTTTGGCGGTTCTCTTGCAGAGGCACTGGTCCACGGGGGGACCCGCCATGCGCGGGGGAAGGAAGAAGTGCTTCCGGAGCGCAGCATCACGAATCCGGTCGTGCTGGATACGCTGCCTTCCGGGCATACGTCCGCGTCCGTCGATGCCGGCGCACTGAGCGAGAAGCTCAAATCCGGCAACCTCTTCGACGCCGTCACGGACACCGGAAGCAGCGCGGCGGTGGAGCTCGCCTTTATCAGGACGTATTTCAGCAGCCACACGATGAAAGCCGGCAGTCTGGAATCCTATTTTCCGCACGAACTGGAATACATCGTGCGCGGGAGCGCGGATGATCAGACGAATTACAAGTCGTGCAGACGAAAGATCTTTCTCATCCGGAACGCCATGAATCTTATCTCAGTCTATAAAGATCCGGAAAAGGTGGAGGTCGTATCCGCTGTGGCGGAGCTGATCACGCCGGGACCGCTTGCGCTCGTGACGCAGGGAGTCCTGATGGAGGCCTGGGCAGCGCTTGAATCGGAGAACGATGTGCAGACGTTGGTCCGCGGCGGGCGAGTCCCGCTGATCAAAACGCCTGCGCAGTGGCAGACGGGACTTCGGGCGGTTCTGGACAGCAAGGAGGTTCGGCAGAAGCTCGATGAAGAAGCGGAAGCACTCCTCAGAGAAAACGAAGGGGAGATCCTGAAGGATGCAGAGGGGTTCGATGCGGGGAAAGAGATCGCGGAGGGACAGACCTATGAGGATTATCTGATGGTGATGATCCTGACCATGAACAGCAATACGCGTTTGAGGCGGATCATGGACCTGGTCCAGATCAACATG
>CAYLSR010000183.1:0-4290 GCA_964385855.1 uncultured Mogibacterium sp. | reverse complement strand
GCGCGCTTCGCGCTTGCCAATCGCTAAGAACCGGCTGCCGGCGAGCCCCTCGCCGAACAAAAGATCCCGGCGCGGCACGGCCACCCGCAAGGGGGATGAAATCGAAGAGTAATGGTTATTTGGAGGGTGAATAGGCGAGCCGCTCCGCCCGGACAAGACGCCGCCGGGAGAGATGATCCGAGACGGATCGTTGGTAGAAAGGTTGGCAGCGCAGGTCGCTGCCGGCGAGCCCCTCGCCGAACAAAAGATCCTGGCTCGGCACGGCCACCCGCAAGGGGGATATACTCGAAGAGTGATGGTTATTTGGAGGGTGAATAGGCGAGTCCCTACGCAAGGAAGCACGCCTGCAACGACAGGAAGGACAACGATTCATTTTATGGCAAATACGAAACGAAAAAAACGCGGCAAACGGAGACGGATCAACCGGACGACTGCGATCATCCTCGTGGTTGTCGGGCTGGTTCTGTTTGCGTCTGTCCGGAATATCGTTTCTCTTAAGATCGAGAATCATCAGCTGAAAAAGGAAAACGAGGAGCTCCGCCAGCTCAAGAAGGAGCTGACGATCGAGCTCAAGAATGTGAACAGCAAGGAATACGTGGAAGAGCGGGCGAGACGGCAGCTCCGGCTGGTGAATCCGGACGAGATCCTCTTTGTGTTCCCGGGAGATGACCGGTATGGACAGAGTCAGAATTAAAGAGGCGATCGTCGTGGAGGGCCGGGATGACCTGATTGAGGTCTCGAAGGTCTTTGATACGCTGATCATCGTGACGCACGGGTTCGGGATCCGGGAGGAGACGTGGCAGCTGATCGACCGGGCGTACCGGGAGAAGGGGATCATCGTGCTGACGGACCCGGATTTTTCCGGGGAGGAGATCCGGCGGCGCATTACGGAGCGGTATCCGGATGCGCGGCAGGCGTGGATCCCGGTGGCGGAGGCGACCCGAAAGGGGGATATCGGCGTGGAGAACGCCAGGCCGGAGGCGATCCGCCGGGCGATCCTGGCGTCCAGGGCGACGGCGGCGGAAGCGCCGGAGGATCCTGTCACGATGGAAACCTTGCGGGCACTGGGGCTGACCGGGTCGGACGGGGCCGCCGCGAGGAGGCAGGCGGTCTGCGAGAAGCTCGCGGTCGGCTACAGCAACAGCAAGGCGTTCGTGCGGAGGCTCGCGACCTTTGGGATCACGAAGCAGGAACTGACAGAAGCGGTGAAGAGCATTGAAAAACAATAAACAGTTTCATCATTCGAAGAAGCTCGGGCAAAATTTCCTGAGGGATTACAGCGTGGTCGAGGCGATCGTCGCCGGGAGCGGGATCGATCGGGAGACGCTGGTCCTGGAGATCGGCCCCGGCGAGGGCGTTCTGACGGAGGAACTCGCGGCGGCCGCCGGCGCGGTGCTGGCGGTGGAGCTGGACGACCGGCTGATCCCGGTCCTCCGGAGGCGCTTTCAATACCGGTCTAACGTGGAGATCATCCACGGAGATATCCTCAAGACCGACATTCCCCGCCTGCTTCAGGAAGCGCAGGAGCGCTACCGCCTTTCTACCGTCCGGATCGTAGGCAACCTGCCGTACTATATCACCACCCCGATCATCATGAAATTACTGGAATCCGACATACAGGCAGCCAGCATCACCGCGATGATGCAGAAAGAAGTCGCGGACCGGCTGATCGCGGAACCCGGCACCAAGCATGCCGGGGCGATCACGTACGCGGTGCAGTACCGGTGCGCAGTCGTCCGGATCTGCGAGGTCGGGCGGGAGTGCTTCTACCCGGTGCCGAAGGTGGATTCCACGGTGCTCCGGCTGGACCTCCTGGAGGAGCCGCCGGTACAGCTGTCGGATGAAGAGGCCTTTTTCAGCTGTATCAAGGCGGGCTTTTCGCAGCGCCGCAAGACGCTTTTAAACGCGCTCAGCGCGATGCCGGGCGCGGACCGGGCCTCGGTGGAGGCGGGCCTGCGGGCTGCCGGGATCGATCCCGTCCGGAGGGCGGAGAGCCTCAGCATGGAAGAATTCGCGCGCGTCAGTGAGCACCTTGGGAGATCGATAGAATGAAGAAACTGAGCATCAGGCGAACAGGAGAGGGCGGCGGACGGCTCCGGGCCTTCCGGCAGAAGTTCCGGCGCCGGTTCCCGAAGAAGGAGCCCCGCGTCTACGACGCGGATGTGCATGAGGGGAAATACATCCTCCGCATGCTCCTCTTTTCGTTCCTGATCTATCTGTACATCGAGACGTTCGCCCGCGCGACGGACGGGCTCCTAGAGGGTCTGCTGATGATCGTCCGGCAGCCGCTGGTCTTCCTGATCAACTGGTGGATCATCTTCGCCACGCTGTCGGTCTCGCTGCTGTTCCGGAAGCGGGGCTTCGTGACGCTGATCATCTCGCTCGTCTGGCTCCTCGCCGGCACGGCGAACGGCTGCATCCTCATCAAGCGGATGACGCCGTTCACCCTGTACGACCTGCAGAATCTGGCGGACGGCCTGACCCTGCTGACGACCTACTATTCCAATGTCCAGATCATCCTGGGCGGGATCGCGGCTTCGATCGTCATCGCGATCGTCATTCTCTTTTTCCTCCGCTGTCCTCGGTGGCAGCACATCAAGTACCGCCGGAGCGTCCTGACCGTCGCGGCGGCCGTCGGGATCGCCATCGGCGGGACCATGCTGCTGATCCAGCAGGGCGTGCTGAGCACGTTCTTCGGCAACCTCAACTACGCCTACACCGACTACGGATTCCCGTACTGCTTCATCAACACCTCGCTCAACACCGGGATCTCCCGGCCGGATGATTACTCTGAGACGATGATCCGGAGGATCCTGGAGGAGCACACCGAGAAAGGGACCAAGCGGACGATCAAAAAAGTCGACAACGATGACCGGCATCCGAACATCATCATCTTGCAGATGGAATCGATGACGTACGCGCAGGATTATCACAACATCGAGGTGTCCAACGACCCGACGCCGGTCTTCACCGACCTCATGGAACACTACAGCACCGGCTGGTTCGAGGTGCCGGCCTGCGGCGCGGGCACGGCCAACACGGAGTTTGAGATCCTGACCGGGATCAGCGCGAAGTTCTTCGGCCCGGGCGAATACCCGTACAAGGGCAAGCTCCGCGAGCAGACGCTGGAGAGCATGGCCTACGTGCTCCGGAACCGCGGCTACACGACGAGCGCGCTGCACGACCACAGGGCCCTCTTCTACAACCGCAACGAGGTCTACGCCAACCTGGGGTTTGACAGCTACACCTCGGTCGAATACATGAACAACATCTCCAAGACCCCGACCGGCTGGGCGCGGGATGAGGTCCTGACGGACAACATCATCGACATCATGAAGACCACGAAGAGCCGGGATTTCCTGCACGTCATCTCGGTGCAGGGCCACGGGAGCTATCCGACGGAGCAGGTCTTCAAGGAACCGTACACCGTGGTTTCCGCCGAAGACGAAGAGACCCGCTGGAAATACGAATACTACATCAATGAATGCCACGAGATGGACACATTCATCGGCGATCTGCTCGGGGAGATCGAGAAGACCGGGGAGCCGACGATCGTGCTGATCTACGGCGACCACATCCCTGCGCTGGACGTCAAGGAGAGCGATTACGCGGACGGCAACCTCTACAAGACCCGCTACGTCATCTGGGACAACATGGGTCTGGAGAAAGAAGACCGCTATCTGTACTCCTACCAGGCCGGAGCCGTCCTGCTGGAGCGGGCCGGGTACGCGCATCTCGGGACGATCTTCGATTATCAACAGACGACGGACAGCGAAGAACCGACCTATCTCAGCGACCAGAAGGCCCTCGCGTACGACATGCTGTACGGGGACAATTTCGTCTTTAACGGTCGGGTGCCGTACAAGACGGTCGATATGAAAATGGGCTTCAAGGACATCGTGATCAACGACATCCTTCGGGTCGGGGACAGCTATTATATCCGGGGAGAAAACTTCACCGAGCACAGTACCGTCAGCATGGACGGGCGGATCCTCAAGACGATCTACCTGAGTCCGTCGCTGCTCGGGCTGCAGGAGGAGGTGGATCCGGCGGATGTATACAAGCTGCAGGTGAGCCAGATCGATACGAAGGATGATACAATATTGACGACGATTGACGCGTTAGAGGAATTGTAGGGCTGTCAGCGGTCCGGGACAGCTCCGTCGCCGGGAACTTCAGCTTCGTCGCCCTTGCTTCACGGTGAACCCGCCCTGACGCAGGCTTCCGGGCCGGGTTCATCAGTTCAGCTGCGGGCTCCTCGCGAAGTTCCGGCGGCTCCTCCGCAAAGTC
>CAYLSR010000182.1:0-4297 GCA_964385855.1 uncultured Mogibacterium sp. | reverse complement strand
CAGTGTTCGCGAACTGAACCCCCAAAGCGTTGAAAAAAAGGCATTTACACTTAACAAAAAGTACCTCGAAAGGCGAAAAAAGATTAAAAAAATACTTGAAATGAGGAGGGGCTTTGTATATAATATAAAAGCTTGTTTAAGGCGATGAAGCAGGAAGTTGCTGAGCTATCAGGTAATTTCTGTGGAGAAGTCCCTGCTGGACAGGGGCGGAGGGTTTCGCTGTTTTTTGCTTTGTGCATTCCTTCGGGAAACGCCAGAGGGTGTGTAAGGCGAGAAGCGCGGAGGCCGGAAGGCCGGACCGCACGGGCCCGAAGAAAGTACAGCGAAAACGCGGAGTCCTGTACAAGCATAGCGAAAACCGTACAAAAACCAAAAGGAGGAATCTGCAATGAGTGAATTACAGAAGATCAGAATCAGACTGAAGGCTTATGATCACGCTCTGCTGGACAAGTCCGCAGCGAAGATCGTCGAGACCGCCAAGAGGACCGGCGCGGACGTTTCCGGCCCGATCCCGCTTCCGACCGAGAAGGAAGTCGTGACCATCATCAGAGCGGTCCACAAGTACAAGGATTCCAGAGAGCAGTTCGAACAGAGAACACACAAGCGCCTGATCGACATCACGAATGCCACGACCAAGACGACGGACGCGCTCACGAAGCTGGATATGCCTGCAGGCATTGATATCGAGATCAAGCTCTAAGCTAGATTAGTAAGATCACATGAGAGGGTTTACAAGCGCCAAACCAGAGTGATCCGCTGTAAGAAAGTAGGAGGAAAAATATGAAAACACTGCTTGGAAAGAAAATCGGAATGACGCAGATCTTCACCGAAGACGGCCAGGTCGTACCGGTCACCGTCATCGAGGCGGGCCCTGCGGTCGTCACCCAGGTCAAGACTGTTGAGACAGACGGTTACAACGCGGTCCAGATCGGATTCGAAGATCAGAAGCCGCAGAGAGTCAACAAGCCGCTGACCGGCCACTTCGAGAAGGCCGGCGTCGCGCCGAAGAAGCACCTCGCCGAGTTCAGAACGGAAGAGGGCGACGCGTACGAAGTCGGACAGGAGATCACCGTAGCGGATTTCGAAGAAGGAATGAAGCTCGACGTGACAGGCGTCTCCAAGGGTAAAGGAACCCAGGGCAACATCAAGAGGCACGGCCACCGCAGAGGACCGATGACGCACGGTTCGAAGCACAAGAGACTGGCCGGCGCGCTCGCGGCGGGTACATATCCGTCCAGAGTCTTCAAGGGCAACAAGGCTCCGGGAAGAATGGGCAGAGACACCGTCACCGTACAGAATGTCGTTCTGGTCAAAGTTATTGCTGACAGAAACCTCTTGCTGGTCAAGGGTGCGGTCCCGGGAAAGAAGGGCGGCGTCCTGAGAATCAGACCTGCAATCAAGGGTCAGGGCAAGTAAGAACAGCAGGAAGGAGGAAATCACGAATGGCTACAGTAAAAATGCTGAACATGGCTGGAAACGAAGTCGGAGAGATCACGCTGAGCGATGCGATCTTCGGGATCGAGCCAAATGAAAACGCTGTACAGATCGTCGTCAAGAATTACCTGGCGAACCAGAGACAGGGTACGCAGTCCGCAAAGACCAGAAGTGAAGTCAGAGGAGGCGGACGCAAGCCGTTCAGACAGAAGGGCACCGGCCGTCACAGACAGGGAAGCTCGACCGACCCGTCCCAGATCGGCGGTGGAATCGTCTTCGCGCCGAAGCCGAGAGATTACAGATATCCGGTCAACAAGAAGGTCAAGAGACTGGCGCTGAAGTCCGCGCTCTCCGCGAAGGTTGCCGACAATGAACTGATCGTTCTGGATGAGCTGAAGTTCGATGCGCCGAAGACCAAAGAGATGATCAAGGTCCTCGAGAACATCAAAGCCGAGAAGAAAGCGCTCATCGTTATGGCCGAGAAGGATGACAACGTTGTGAAGTCCGCTTCCAACATCCAGGGTGTCCGGACCGCGCTTGTGAGCACCATGAATGTATATGAGATCGTCAATCATTACAGCCTGGTCCTCACGAAAGCAGCCGCCGAGAAGATTGAGGAGGTATATGCGTAATGAAGACTGGTTACGACGTAATTATCCAGCCGATCATCACTGAGAACAGTATGGATATGGCTGAAGAAAAGAAATATGTTTTCAAGGTCGCCAAGACTGCCAACAAGACGGAAGTCAGACAGGCGATCGAGCAGATCTTCGGCGTCACGGTTGACAAGGTCAACGTCATCAACGTGAACGGCAAGAAAAAGAGAATGGGAAGAACTGTCGGCAGGACCTCTTCTTACAAGAAGGCAGTCGTTACGCTGACCGCTGACAGCAAAGAGATCGAAATCTTCCAGGGACTGTAGAGGAGGCACGATACAATGGGAATCAAGAAATATAATCCGACATCTCCTGGTCTGAGAGGGATGACCGTATCGACTTTCGAGGAGATCACAAGCACAACGCCTGAGAAGTCCCTGACTGTTACCCTCAAGAAGCATGCAGGAAGAAACGTCAGAGGCAAGATCACCGTCCGTCACAGAGGCGGCGGCACGAGACCGAAATACAGGATCATCGATTTCAAGAGAAACAAAGATGACATCCCGGCGACGGTCAAGACGATCGAATACGATCCGAACAGATCGGCCAACATCGCGCTGGTCGTTTACGCGGACGGCGAGAAGAGATACATCATCGCTCCGAACAAGCTGAAGGTCGGCGATGTGATCGAATCCGGTCCGAACTCCGACATCAAGGTCGGCAACGCGCTCCCGATCGCGAACATCCCGGTCGGTACCATCATCCACAACATCGAGCTCAAGCCTGGCAAGGGCGCTCAGCTGGTCAGATCCGCCGGCAACGGCGCGCAGCTGATGGCGAAGGAAGGCGATTACGCTCAGGTCAGACTGCCATCCGGCGAAGTCAGAATGGTCCGCATCAACTGCAGAGCGACCGTCGGTGAAGTCGGCAACGGCGAGCACGCGAACATCCAGATCGGTAAGGCCGGCCGCAAGAGACACATGGGTTGGAGACCTACCGTCAGAGGTTCCGTCATGAACCCGAATGAACACCCACACGGGGGTGGAGAAGGCAGAGCTCCTATCGGACGGAAGGGTCCTGTCACTCCTTGGGGTAAGCCTGCACTGGGCTACAAGACCCGTAAGAAGAACAAGGATTCCAACAAGTACATCGTCAGAAGAAGAAATGTTAAGTAGGGAAGGAGCAGACAATGGGAAGATCGCTTAAGAAAGGCCCTTTCGTTGACAAGAAGCTCTTAAAGAGAATCGAAGAGATGAATGCGGCTAACGATAAACAGGTTATTAAAACATGGTCGAGACCATCGACGATTTTTCCTCAGATGGTAGGCCATACGATCGCTGTTCATGACGGGCGTAAGCACGTTCCGGTCTATATCACCGAAGACATGGTAGGCCACAGACTCGGCGAGTTCGCTCCGACCAGAACTTACAAGGGCCATGCCGCCGACAAGAAGAAGTAGGCAGAAAGGAGAAACTGATATGGAAGCAAAAGCAGTTGCTAAATATGTAAGAATGTCTCCAAGCAAGCTGAAACCTGTCGCTGACCTGGTGAGAGGAAAGGACTTGGAAGAGGCATTGACCATCCTGAAGTTCACCCCGGGCAAGGGTTCTGAGCTGGTGGAGAAAGTCGTGAAGTCCGCTGCGGCGAACGCAGAAAACAACTTCGATATGGATCCGGATGACCTGTACGTCGCGGAAGTTTACGCGAATCAGGGCCCGACGATGAAGCGCTACAGAGCGGGCGCTCAGGGCAGAGCATCCATGATCCTCAAGAGAACGAGCCACATAGGCGTGACTCTGAGGAGTAAAAAAGAAAGAGATCAGAAGGTAGAAGGAGGTTCGCCAGATGGGTCAGAAAGTTAATCCACACGGACTTAGAGTTGGAGTCAACAAGGACTGGAATTCCAAATGGTATGCTGACAAGAGCAATTTCGCGGATTTCCTCGTTGAAGACAATCAGATCAGAACGTACATCAAGAAGAAACTCTACGCGGCGGGCGTTGCAAGCGTCGTCGTCGAGAGAACGGCTGCTGACAAGGTCAGAGTCACCATCCTCGTAGCGAGACCTGGTATGGTCATCGGCAGAGCCGGCGACGGTATCGAAGAGCTCAAGAAGGCGCTCGTCAAGATGACCGGCAAGACCGTTGAGATCTCCGTTGAGGAAGTCAAGAGAGCAGAGCTCGACGCTCAGCTGACCGCTGAGAGCGTTGCGCCTGGGGTACCGGCTCTCTCGCAGTGAGCTCTGTCTCCGCCGGTTGGTCTGTTTCC
>CAYLSR010000181.1:0-4301 GCA_964385855.1 uncultured Mogibacterium sp. | reverse complement strand
AATACTTGAGGGGGATGAAACCTTAACAGCTTCAGAGCTTGCAGATAAAATTGCCTCGAGGTCGCACAGACAGTCGTACAGTGCGTCGAGGTTTCGCCCGAAGTACTCCGGGAACCCCAGTTCCGCGGCGATGCGGTCCAGCGCTTCCTCCTTGTCTTCGAAGTCCGCTTCCCGGATGATCAGTATCTTTTCCATGTCGTTCCCTCCTCAGTACAGCCTGGTGAAGCTCTTGTAGTGGTCTTCCGTGCTGTAGACGGTTCCGTCCGCGGTGTAGACCAGCCGGTTGACGCCCCGCCGGTCTCCGTCGTAATCCACATCGCACTCATAGTACCGGACTCCCTGCGGCAGGAGCTTTTCGCGGTTGCCGAACTTCCGTCCGCCGATCATGATCCCGTACTCCGCGGGGCATTCGCTCGTGCGCCAGCCGAGGTCCTTTGCCGCGTCTTCCGACAGGTAGTTGGGCGGCAGCTTGTGGTAGGTGTGGATGTACTCCGCCACCTCGTCTCTCGTGGTATACTCGCCGAACTCGTCGATCGGCTCGTCGCCCGGTTCTTCGGCCGGATCGGCCGGCGCCCCGGTGATTTCAGGCGCCTCCGCCTGCCCGCCGGTTTCTCCGGTGTTGTCCGCGGGCTGCTGTGCGTCGCTGCCGGTCGTTTCCTGTTCGATGGCTGTGCCGGCATCCTGCGGATCCGGGACCTTCTCCTTTCCGCAGGAGACGAGCGTGAACAGCACGCAGACGGTCAGAAGCAGGACCAGCAGGCGCCGAATGCCGCGCCGCGCTTTATCAGTTCTCTTGATCAATCGTTTCTCCTCTTTCCTGTTCGTCAGACGGCCGGCGGTTTACCGGCCGGACTGCGTTCTCCTCCAACAGTATACTATATTTTCCGGCATCTTTGAACCCGTCTCCTGCGGCTTGCGCCGCGCACGCTCCTGTGTACAATACCAAGAATTTGTCAAATAACACGTAATTAAAAACAAAAATCGTTGCAATCCTGCGGCGTCCGATATAAAATATAGTCACCTGTAACCACGCGACCGCGTGGCTTATATTGATTTTGCGATAATTGTGTTATACAATTAATATGTTATGGTATGAATGAGCAAAACGGCAGGGACGGGTCCCGGACCTGATGATCGCAGCTGCCGGATTCTGGAGGTTTTTATGTTTGACATCAAACAGGTGCAGAGAGAGTACAAGAACAAGCTGATTTCCGCGGAGTACGCGGCCGGGCTGGTCAAGAGCAATTTCCGGATCCACTTCGGGACCGGGACCGCCAGCTCCATCTATCTGGATGCCGCGCTCGCGAAACGACTTCGGAAGGACACTCTGCTTCGCGGGCTGACGATCCAGTCGGAGATCGCGATCCGGGAGGACTTCTTCGAGACCTACAAGGCGACCGACTCCGTGGAGCGGGTCCGCTTCGTTTCTTCGCATTTCTCGGTCCAGAACCGTCGCATGGCAGACGAGGGGAACTGCTGGTACGTGCCGATCCTGTTCAACGAAGAACCGTTCTACTGGGGCCTCGAGGATAACTATTTCGACATCTGCTGCATCCAGGTCGCGCCGATGGATAAGTACGGCAACTTCAACTTCGGCCCGAACCACTCCGACATCCTGGGCGTCATCCGGGCGTCCAAGACCGTCATCGTCGAGGTCAACGACCGGATGCCGATAGCGCTCGGTTACGAGTCGCACATCAACATCGCGGACGTCAACTACATCATCGAAGGGGAAGGCCGGCCGCTGCCGGAGATGCTCTCCAAAGAGCCGGACCTCAACGACCGGCGCATCGCGGAATTCATCGTGCAGAACATCCGCAACGAGAGCACGCTGCAGCTCGGCATCGGCGGGATCCCGAATGCCGTCGGCAAGATGCTCGCGGAGTCCGACATCCGCGACCTCAGCGCGCACAGCGAGGTGTTCGTCGACGCGTTCATGAACCTCTATTACGCCGGTAAGCTGACCAACAACAAGAAGATCGATAAGGGCCTGTCCGTCTACACGTTCGCGGGCGGGAGCCGGGAACTCTACGAGTTCATCGACGACAACCCGATCTGCTGCTGCGCACCGGTCGATTACGTCAACAACATCCACAACATCTCGAAGATCGACAACTTCATCTCGATCAACAGCTGCATCGGCATCGACATCTACGGGCAGGTCTGCTCGGAGAGCGTCGGCTACCGCCACGTCAGCGGGACCGGCGGCCAGCTGGACTTCGTCCAGGGCGCGTTCCTGTCCAAGAACGGCAAGAGCTTCATGTGCACGCACTCGACGCGGACCAACAAGGACGGCAGCAAGTCCTCGCTGATCCACCCGATCCTGCCGCCGGGCTCAATCGTCACCACGCCGCGCTCGGCCGTGCAGTACGTCGTCACGGAATTCGGCGCGGTCAACCTCAAGGGCAAATCCACCTGGCAGCGGGCTGAGCAGCTCATCAGCATCGCGCACCCGGACTTCCGCGAGGACCTCGTCCGCGAGGCGGAGAAGATGGGCATCTGGCGCAACACCAGCAAGATCGAATACGTATAATCTTTACAATACAAGCACCGCGCCGCGCCCGAGGGGCTGTCGGCGCGTCTCTTTTGAAGGGGGAAAGGACTATGATTACAGCAGTCGTAGGCGCCAACTGGGGCGATGAAGGAAAAGGCAAGATCACGGACCGCCTGGCGCAGGACGCGGACTACATCGTCCGCTATCAGGGCGGGAGCAACGCGGGGCACACCATCAAGAATGAATTCGGCAAATTCGCGCTGCACCTCCTGCCTTCCGGCATCTTCAACAAGGACGCGGTCAGCGTGATCGGCAACGGTGTCGCGGTCAACGCGAGGAAGCTCGCGGAGGAGATGCAGTCCCTGCAGGCGGCGGGGGTGCCGGTCAGCCGGCTTCTGGTCAGCGACCGGGCGCATCTCGTGATGTCGTACCACATGCTGCTCGACGCGTACGAGGAGGAGCGGCTCGCGGGCCGGTCCTTCGGGTCGACGAAGTCCGGCATCGCGCCGTGCTACTCGGACAAATACGCGAAGATCGGCTTCCAGGTCGGCGAACTCTACGCGGACCCGGAGGCGCTCATGATCCGCGTGCGCAACGTCTGCGAGATCAAAAACGCGCTGCTCGAGCACCTGTATCACAAGCCGGCGCTCGATCCGGACGCGGTCTACGCGGAACTCATGGAGTACGCGGAGATCCTGAAGCCGTATGTGGCGCACACCGCGCAGGTGCTGAATGAAGCGTATCGTGAGGGCAGGGAGATCCTCCTCGAAGGGCAGCTCGGCGCGCTCAAGGACACGGATCACGGGATCTACCCGATGGTGACGTCCTCTTCGACCCTGTCCGGATTCGGCGCGGTTGGGGCCGGCGTCCCACCGTACGCGATCCAAAAGGTCGTCTGCGTCGTCAAGGCGTATTCCTCCGCGGTCGGGGCCGGGGCGTTCGTCTCGGAGATCTTCGGGGCGGAAGCCGATGAGCTCCGGAACCGCGGCGGTGACGGCGGCGAATTCGGCGCGACGACCGGGCGCCCGCGCAGGGTGGGCTGGTTCGACGCGGTCGCGACGCGGTACGGCTGCATGATGCAGGGCGCGACCGAAGTGGCGCTGACCGTCATCGACGTCCTCGGATATCTGGACGAGCTGCCGATCTGCGTCGGCTACGAGATTGACGGCGAGATCACCCGCGACTTCCCGAACACCCCGGTGCTCGAAAAGGCGAAGCCGGTCTACGAAACGATGCCGGGCTGGAAGTGCGACATCCGGGGGATCACCCGCTACGAAGAGCTGCCGGCGGCCTGCCGCGCGTACATCGAACGGATTGAACAGGAGATCGGCGTGCGGATCTCGATGGTCTCGAACGGGCCGGCGAGGGACGAGCTGATCTTCCGGTAATCACCAGAAAGAAGGGATCCAAAGTGTATAAAGAAACGCTCAGACCCGCCTGGGTCGAGATCGATCTGGACGCGCTCCGGTTCAACATCCGGAACATCCGGGCCGCTGTCCGCCAGCAGGCGATCCTGATCGGCGTCGTCAAGGCCGACGCCTACGGTCACGGCAGCGTGGCCTGCGCAAAAGTTCTGGAGCAGGAGGGCGTCCGGCACTTCGCCGTCGCCACGATCCAGGAGGGGATCGAACTCCGGGAGGCCGGCATCAAAGGCCCGGTCATCATCCTCGGCCTGACGCCGGATGAACTCGCGGACGAAATCGTGCAGTACGACCTCACGCCGGTGATCGCGACCTCCTCGGACGCGGAAGTCCTCAGCGAAGCCGCGCTGCGCGCGGAGAAGCGACTCGACGTCCTGATTGCCGTC
>CAYLSR010000180.1:0-4380 GCA_964385855.1 uncultured Mogibacterium sp. | reverse complement strand
GCGATCAGCGGCTTGGTGAGGAAGCTATCCACGACGGCTTCCAGCGCCTCCTCCAGCACGTCGTCCCAGCGGTACGCCGTCAGGATGATGATCGCAGAACTGTCTCCGGCGATCTCCCGGATGCGCCGGGCGGCCTCCACGCCGTCCATCTCCGGCATCTGCCAATCCAGCAGGATGAGGTTGTACGGCGCTCTTCTCGCCTGCCGCAGCTGCACCATCTCCAGCGCTTCCGCACCCGATTCGGCGATCTCGGAGGCGATCCCGGCCTTCTCCAGGACCAGCTTCCCGTGCTCGCAGGCGATCGGGTCGTCGTCCACGATCAGAACGGTCATCTCGTGCGGCTTGATCCGGATCTCGTCGTCCTCGGTCGGCTTCTCCACATCCGCCAGCGTCACGGTGACGGTAAACGTGGATCCCTTACCCTTCTCGCTCTCCACCTCGATGTTGCCGTTCATCATCTCGACGATGATCTTCGTGATCGAAAGCCCGAGCCCGGAACTGCCGTACTTGTTCGTCGCCGAGGAATCCTCCTGCGTAAAGACGTCGAAGATGTGCGGCAGGAACTCCGCGCTCATGCCGATCCCCGTGTCCGCGATCGTGAACCGCAGCGTCGACTTGCCGTCGAATCCCGCGACCTTCTCCGCGGTCAGTTCCACCGAGCCGCCGGCCGGCGTGAACTTGACCGCGTTGCCGAGGATGTTGATCAGCACCTGGCGCAGCTTCATCGCGTCGCCGATGTAGTGGTCGTCGAGGTGGCCGTTGATGCGGCAGTTGTATTCCAGCCCCTTCTCCTCACACTGGCTGGAGAACATCGTGTTGATGTGCTCGAGCAGCTTGGAGAAGGAGAATTCTTCGTTTCTCAGCGTCATCCGCCCGGACTCGATCCGTGACATGTCGAGGATGTCGTTGATCAGGCCGAGCAGGTGATTCGCGGAATCCCCGATCTTCTCGAGGTATCCGCGAATGCGGTCCGTCGCCTCCGGATCGTTGAGCGCGATGTTGTCCAGCCCGATGATCGCGTTCATCGGCGTGCGGATCTCGTGCGACATGTTGGAGAGGAACGCGGTCTTCGCCCGGTTGGCCTCCTCCGCCGCGGCCAGCGCATCGCTGAGGTTCTGGCTCTGCTCGAGCGCCTTGCGCGTCTCCGCGTCGATGTCCGAGAAGCAGGCGCCCACGTTGTAGATCGCCTCGCCCTGCTTCTCTCCCGGCTGATGGACCACAGCGAAGCGGACCATCTCGTAGGAGTCCTTCCCGTGCCGGTGCACCATGTAGCGGTACGAGATGACCGGCTCCTCCTGGAGCCTCGCAAGGATGTTTTCCGGCCGGATGAACTTCAGGAACTCCTCCCGGTAGCCGTCCGTGATGTACCGGTTCGCGTAGCTCGTGACCGACTCCAGATAGCGGAACCGGTCTCCGACTCGGAACCCGTCGTCGATGTCGCTGTGCGCCTGGTAGCAGATTCCCTCGTCCTTATCCAGCTCCAGATAGTAGACGCTGAAGTAGTCGGAGGCGAGCGCCGTGATCATCTCGCGCTGCTGCTCCTGCTGCTCTTTCTGTTCGAGCAGCTGCTCCTGCAGGCGGAGCCGCTCCTGCAGCTCTTCCTGCTTGCCCCGCATCTCCGCCTCGGAGGTCTCCTTCTCGAGGAGCATGCGGGCGTGTTCCCGGTTCTGCCGGATGATGTACAGGTACACCAGGCTGAGGATCAGCGCGGTCATGACGGACTGCAGCAGACTCCGCCGGATGATCCCGTCCGAGACCACGCTGATCTCTTCGTCGATCACGCTCTCCCGGATGAGATAGGTCAGCATCCAGTCGGTTCCCTCGATCGGAGTGTAGCTCATCGTCTCGCGGATCC
This sequence comes from uncultured Mogibacterium sp., assembly GCA_964385855.1. Lineage (GTDB taxonomy): Bacteria > Bacillota > Clostridia > Peptostreptococcales > Anaerovoracaceae > CAYLSR01. The sequence goes on along the minus strand of CAYLSR010000180.1, from coordinate 2,525 downwards.
CGCCATAGCTGAAGGAGACGACGCCCCGCTTCTGCTCCCGGAAGTCCGCTTCCAGCTGCTCGTACGAATAGCCCGTTTCAAACTCCGCAGCGCCCATCGCGTCAAGCAGGTTGGTCTCGGCCGCCTGGCCGCCCAGGATCAGGTCGGTCAGCGCAGTGCCGGAGTTCGTGTAGAGGTTGCAGAACGTCACGCCGTTTTCGCCGGAGGTGATCGACGCATCGGCTAGCAGCCGGCTCATGCGGAGTTCCATGAAGCAGACCCTGAGGATATCGCCTTCGAACGGAATCGGATCGATCGGAATTGCGATGATCACGCGCCGGTCCCCGTCGTCCGCGTCGCGGACGGAGATCTCCGGGTTTCCCATCGTCCGGTAGTCGAACTGATAGTCCGTGATGTCAGGCCTCGGTCCCGAAGACGTGTAGAGCAGGCCGTCTTCGTCTACGAAGGCGAACCGCTCGAGTCCGAAGAGCTCTTTCATCCGGGTCTGGTACGCCTGCAGGTGATTCGCGTCCTGAAGGTCCTCCTCCGTGAGGAGCGCGACCGCGGTCCGGATCGTGCTGACGTTGTCCTCCAGCGTGTCCTCCACGACCTGCTCCCGCCGGCCGGCCAGCTCGTCCATGTACAGCAGGCTGACGGACCGGACGGCTTCCTCCGTCCCTTCGGATGCGCTTCGGCCCATCCAGACTGTGCCGAGCACCAGGATCAGCGCCACGAGGGCGATGATCAGCGCGACGAACCGGAACGTGTTGTTGTTCTTGCTTTTGTTCATACCGACCGGGCCTCCGTTTCTCCCCGTCTTTACAGTCCTTTACGGCAGTCAGCCGCATTTTTCCGCCGCGGCAGGTCTTCAGTAGACCGCGCAGCCGCGCTGCCTCACCTGCTTCATGCGGTACAGCGCCGTGTCGGCGTCCTGGAAGATATCCCCTTCCGGGTCGTCTCTATCGGAGAACGCCACGCCGACGCTCATTGAGATCGGCTCTCCGTCTGCCGGATCCCGCAGCAGCTCGTTGAGCTGTTCGACCTTGTCGAAGACCAGCGGCTGCATGGCCTTTGTCACACGGGTCATGATGATGACGAATTCGTCCTCCCGGAGCCTGCAGATGTCATCCACGTTCCGGAAGTTCTCGCGCAGCACCTTCGCGACCTTCAGAACCGCGCGGTCCGCGCGTTCCCGTCCGCCGGCCTTCTTGATCGCCTCATAATCGTCGATATCCACGATCAGCACGGCGATGTGGTCCTGATCGGAATCGTGGAACAGGATCTCGAACGCGCTGTGGTTGTACATGCCCGTCAGCGGATCGTGCAGTGCGTCGTAGGTGAAGGTGTCCCGCGCGGAGCGCTTCCCCTCCTTGACGATCGCCTCGCTGCGGATTCGCGTCTGCTGCCGCAGGAATTCCTCGAATTCCGCCGCCGGCAGCGGCCGGGAGAAGTAATACCCCTGCACGAGCTCGCATCCCATGGACTTCAGCGTCAGCATCTGTTCGGCGGTCTCCACGCCCTCGGCGATCGTCGGAACGCCGAGCGATTCGGACAGGGCGATCACGACCTCGAGCAGCCGGGTGTCCTTGCGGGCGCGGAACGCGTTCCGGATGAACATCATGTCCAGCTTCAGAGCGTCAAGCGGCATGGCGGAAATCATGTTGAGCGAGGAATACCCCGATCCGAAATCATCCATCTCGATCAGGAAGCCCTTCTCTCTCAGTTCGGTCACCTTGCCGATCATCATCCCGACATCCTGCGTGTAGGCGGATTCCGTGATCTCGAGGATCAGCTCCCCGGTCTCGAGGCCGGTCTCCCGGACGATCTTCTCCAGGCCGGCGACCAGCTCCGGGTCGTGCATGTCGATCCGCGAGATGTTGACCGAGACCGGAAGCGTGATGCCGAGCCGGTCCTTCCACGACCGGACGTACCCGGCGGCTTCCCGCCACACATACCGGTCGAGGGCGAGGATCAGCCCGTTCTTTTCAAACAGCGGCACGAACACGCCCGGTGAAAGGCGCCCGAACTCCGGATGCTCCCACCTGACCAGCGCCTCCGCGCTGCTCAGGACCGGGTCGGCGGAGCGGATGTCGAACTTCGGCTGGAAGTAGATCTGAAACTCCTTCCGGTCGATCGCCCGCCGGAAATCCTCGAGCAGCTTCTCCTCGAAGACCTCTTCCCGGTGCAGCGATTCATCGTAAAAAGCGATGGTTCTGGTGAAATCGGCCTTCACGGTATCGGACGCCGATTTGGCCCGGTCGAAGCGCCGCTCGATCTCGAGCGACTTGTCTGTCTGCGGATAGACGCCCATCCGGAGCCGCACGCGGCCGCTGCCGTCAAGCCCGACCGACGCGGTTTCGAGGATGTCCTCGTACTCCTCCCGGTGCGGGCAGTAGATCAGGAAGGTGTCCGCCTCCCTGCGGCAGACGATGCCGCCGGCATCCTGAGCCGCCTCCTGCAGCCTCCCGCTGATCTTCCGGAGCACCTCGTCGCCGTACGCCCGGCCGTACCGCTCGTTGATCATGTGGAAGTTATTTACATCCAGC
>CAYLSR010000179.1:0-4461 GCA_964385855.1 uncultured Mogibacterium sp. | reverse complement strand
GGTTCCGTAACTCTGCAGCATGTGCTTTTCCGGGTCAAAGCCCTTCTCCGTATAGTACTGCAGCACAGGAACCTGCGTTCTTCCTTCCTGCCCGACCATCATGCCCCAAATGGCCTTGCGCTCCATCTCCGGCATCCGGGACAGATCCGCGTAAAACGGTAGCTTGTAGCCTCTCTTGGCGAGTTCCGGCCACGCCATCGTCTCCGGTCCTCTGTATTCGTATTTCGGCTCATCGATCACGCCACCCTTAAGAAAGAATTTCTGTCCCTCCACCGGGTGGAACCGCTCCGCCACCGTCTTCAGTTCATTGCCGTCCCGGTCCAGATATGGGATCTCCACGCCTCTCGCGTCGACCATCGTTGCGCCGTACCACGTGTTGTGATTGTTGCCCGTGCTGTAAGGCGGATAGGTCCTGCCCGCTGCCGAGAACTCGCCGCGGACGGATTTCTCCATCATCGTGAATTCCATTCCCGCGCGGTACCCCATCGCGTGACCGCTTCCGATCGAGTTCATCGGCCGGAACTCGCACAGGCCCGGCAGATCAGCGTTGAACAGCCACACTCTGGCAGGTCTCGACATCGCGAGAATCGTCGCCTTCGCGGAGACCGTGATGAATTTGCCTGTATGCACATTCATGCCGCACGCGCCGATCCCGGTGATCTTCTCTCCGTCCTTCTTTGTCAGCAGCGCAGTCGCCTCGGTCCGGTCAAGCACCGTCACTCCAAGTCGTTTACATTCTTTGTACAGATTCTGCTTGTAGGTAGTGCCCCAGATTCTCAGCGTATAGCGGTTCGTGTAATCATAGGCGTACATGAGTTTCGTCTCATCGTCCCGGAAGTCCGCGCCTTTGAACTCATCTTCGGTATCTCGGATCTTGCCGCCGAAGCTCTCGATATCGAGCAGACGGTCCCAGCCCTCGCGGCACTCGATGTAGTGCGCGATACCGTTCGAGTAGTGATCCTGCTCGTCGATGTAGGCTTCGGTGACTTCCTTCGGCGTCACTTTACAGCCCGGATTGGTGCAGGCAGCTTCCCAGTGGTCGAACCCACTGCCGGCAGATCCCGCTCTTGCGGTCGTCCCTTTCTCCATGAGGATAACAGAGCTCCCCTTTCTCGCGGCACCGATCGCTGCGAAGGCCCCTGCCAGTCCGGCACCCAGGACAAGAACATCGCATTCCAGATGCTGTTCCTCCCCGATCTCGTTTTTATAAGGCCATTTGTACTGACTCATTTTGTGGTTCCTTTCGTACAATGCATCATTTCAACATACTGCTTCATTATTACTTACATTTTATCATATCAGCATATATTTTGCAATATTTATTATATTTTTGCAAAATGCTATCGATATCCTTTTGCATGATCCAAATCCTCGCAACTCGCGGACCTCTTTAATCACCCGAGAAGCCGGCTCAAAGCATCCTGATAGATCTCGATCAGCTTCATAAAATCCTCCACCAGAATGTATTCATCCGACTGATGTTCCCGGTTCTCGTGTCCCGGGAAATTCGGGCCGTACGCGATGATGCCCGGCATCGCTCTGGCGTATGTACCGCCTCCAATCGAAATCGGTTCTGACCGGTCATCGGTGTGATCGTAATAGGCCTCCAGAAGCTTTTGCATCACCGCACCGCCCCGGTCCATGTGGACAGGCTCCATCGCGTGGACGCACTCTGCGACGGCGCCGTACCTGTGCACATGCCCCGAGACTTTCCGGAAAATCGTTTCGTGATCTGCCGTAATCGGATACCGGATGTCCAACCAGAGAGTGATCACATCCTCTTCGGTCCGGATTTTCCCCGGGTTGACCGTGAGTTTTCCGCTCTCCGAATCTTCAAGGACGCAATCAATCCCCTCTCCGTAGATCTTCCCGGCAAACAGGTCGCGGTACATCTGAAGGAACGGGATCCGCGAGAGATCTTCCGTTTCACCGGCGTTCCGAATCAGATCGTCCATGGCGTTCTGCCCGCCCCATGGCGCGCAGCCGTGCGCAGGGCTGCCGCTCCCGACAAACTTTCTGCCTGCAATCACCACTTCAGCAGCGGATGGCACCATATTTGCCGCACTTCCGGAAGAGATCTCCTCTAGTCCGCCTACCGCGAGGTCCATCCTGATACGGATGACCATGACGCCCTTCTCGCAGTAGATCGCAGGGAAATCGCCGTCCGGAGTAAATCCGTAATCCGGCAGTTCCTCCTGCTCCCGATAGGCTTCCATGTCTTTCCAGTCTCCGTTTTCCTCTGTCTGCCCGAGGATCAGCCGGATCCGCTTTCGGATCGGGGTCCCGCTATCCGAAAGCGCCTTCATCGCATACAGGCAGGCGACCGTCGGTCCCTTATCATCGATCGAGCCGCGGCCGTACAGGCGCATCCCTTCCGGGCCCGCTGCCAGCGTTCCTTCAAACGGTGGGACTGTCCAGCCTTCCCCCGCCGGGACCACGTCCAGATGGCTCAAAATCCCGATGAGTTCTTCTCCTTCGCCGATTTCCGCATATCCATATTCGTCTTTCCGGCACACTTTAAAGCCCCAGGACTCGCACAGGTCCAGTGCGAATGCCAGCGCCTTCGCAGGACCCGGACCATAAGGGTATCCCTGTGCTCCATGCTCAGCGACGCTTTCGATCGCGATGAGCTTCTGTAATGTCTGAATCGCTTCTGTATTCATATAAAGTTCCTTTCTCTTTTGATATTAACATATATTGCAATATTATACAATATTTTATATAATATATAATAAATATTGCAAAACTAATTATTTATGAAAGCACACAGAAATCCTGAACTGAATCACTATGAAAAACGACATCTTCAACAATCGAATCGTTCGTCTGCTCGTCATCGCTATCGCCAATGTAATCTACGCTGCGACCGTACATTTCTTCCTGGTGCCAGGCAATCTGATCACAGCCGGCGTCACCGGTCTTGCGCTGATCGCGAATCACATGACCGGATTCCCGCTGTCCGTGGGTGTCCTCATCCTGAATGTTGCCATGCTGCTGCTCGGGTGGTTTTTTCTGGGGACCGAATTTGCGATGACGACAATCCTTGCGACCTTTGTCTACCCGGTCGCACTGGCCTTCTTTGAATCCATGTTTCCAAATGCCGTCATCACGGACGACATCCTGCTCTGCACGGTTTTCACCGGGATCGGGACGGGGCTCGCGCTCGGGCTCTCGTTCCGCATGGGCTCTTCGACTGGTGGTCTGGATATCCCACCGCTGATCATCGACCGTTATTTCCACGTGCCGGCCTCCATCGGGGTCAACATCACCGACACGATCGTCCTACTCGCGCAGGCGTTCGTCGCGACAAGAGAGCAGCTCCTGTACGGGATCATCCTGATCATCATCTACACCGTCATCATCGACAAGCTGATGATCGTCGGGACCATGCAGGCCGAGATCAAGATCATCAGCAGAAAATCCGACGAGATCCGGCAGATGCTTCTGGACGGGACCGGCTGCGGCGTGACCATCCTGAGCGGCAAAGGCGGATATCACCTGCTGGACAGTGAGGTCCTTCTCTCCGTCATGCCGAACCGCGAAGTCAATCGCGTCATCAAAAAAATCCAGTTGATCGATCCGGAAGCCTTCCTGACCGTCGCGAGAATCAACGAGGTGCACGGCAAGGGCTTTACGATCAGCTGATCCTGCGGCTATATATTTCTGCATTGTAAAACGCTCCGCAGCTTATGCCACGGAGCGTTTTATTTTGCCCTTTGAAAGCATCAGAGGTACTGCTCCAGCGCCTCCACCAGTCCGCCCAGGATTGCCTGCTGAAAAGCTTCGTTTTCCGCGAGATCGGTCTGCCAGACATCTCCGTCCAGCGTGCAGTTGACCGTCACCTCGGCGGTAAAGGTCTTATCCTTTGCCTTTGTCAGCTGCGGCAGCAGATAATCGAGGATGGCCGCCCGGTCGTTCCGGTCGATGGAGCCGGAAAGGATCTTGACCGCCAGCTTCTTGATCGCGCTTTTGCAGGTGCTGCCAAAATCATATGTCTTGATCTGCAGGGCGACCGCCGCGGTCTGTCCGTCTTCGGAAACCTCCTCGCCGAGGACCTTGTAGTCGAACTCCATCAGCTTCACGGCAAAAGCGTCCGCCTTCGAGCTGTCCGCATCTGACAGGATGCTGCTCACGCCGAGTACGGCCGCGATGTCCTCTGTTGAGCTGCCCTTCAGCGCCTGCAGGTCGAGATCCACCTGCTGCGCCGCGGCGGTCTCCGGTCCGGCGGGTTCCTGCGGCTCGCTGTCCTGCTTCGCGGAACATGCGGCAGCCAAAAAGACCAGTGTGCATAAGAGAATGATGCTGAAATATTTCTTCATGTCTGTATTCTTTCCTTTCTCTCTGCCGGCCGCCTGCTCCTACCAGGAGCCGTTTCTATCCTGCGGCTTCTTTTTATCCGCGGATCTCAGCTTGTCTGCGAGTTTTTCGAGGCCCTACTTTTCCTGCGGATGGTCTTCCAGC
>CAYLSR010000178.1:0-4467 GCA_964385855.1 uncultured Mogibacterium sp. | reverse complement strand
AGCTGCGGTGCTACGGCGGGACGCCCATAACCTGCAAACCGGGAACGCAGAGACACGGGACGGAAACGATCAGCTGATCGCGGTTTCGATCCGGATGAACCTGGAAACGCCGAATCCGTTCGGGCTGGCGTCCAAAGCCGGATACCGTGTCTCGCTCATGACACGGGCATATGTGGGGAAGATACGGCCGCAGGCGCCGATGAGCGAAGCTGACTTCCTGTCGGACTCCGAAGCAGTCTACATCTTCCCCAAAGACGGGAAGCGGTACCACCGGAAGGATTGCACGTTTGTCCGCTCCGGCTGTACGCAGGCGACGCTGACAGCCGGCATCCGGAAGAAATACGGAGGCTGCGCCGTCTGCCACAGCAGTAAAGCGGAGACCGGGACGCTTGTGTACATCTATCCGGCGTATGGGGAGACCTATCATCTGCCGGGCTGCAGCGTTCTGGAACGAAATTATATCGAAGTCGAAAAGCGTATCGCGATCAAGCGGGGATATACGCCCTGCAGCAAATGCGGAGGTTAAAGATCGATGATCAAGAGGCTGAGGCAACAGATCAGAGGCTATACCATGCCGGAGTACCTGATCGATATCCTGACCCACCAGTACAGTGAATGTTTTCTGCCGATGAACATCATCCGGCAGAACGACAGCTATCAGTTCACGTATGACACCGGGCATTTTGAACGGGCGGAAGTCCGCAGAATGGATCTGAATGAAAAAGCCCGGCTGATCCTCGTCCTGATACAGCTCAACGATATCGGTGAGGACCATCTGATCGGAGCCGAAAGATACCTCGTCGAGCCGGAGCTGATCTATCGGAGGGGAAAGATCCTGTCGGTGAATTCAGTTCGCCTGCTGTACTATCCCGATCTGAAATCGCAGAGCTTCACGGTCAAACTGATCCAGTTCCTGGAGAAGATCCGGTCCGGCATCACCGGAGAGGAAGAGCTGTTTGAGCGCATCCGGAAGGCGCTGGAAGAAGGGGATCTGTCAAGAGCGGAAAGGACACTGGAAAAGTTTCTGCAGAAGACAGCGGATTCTGAAAGTTGATTCTTGAGACGGTTCTGTAGATGTAGTATAATATCATGGATATGGGGGCAGACCTGCTTCCCGATATCTAATAACGTGAGAACGGAATAAAGGAGAATGACTATGTCTACAAAGATTGTAAGAGTTCTTGGACGTGAGATCCTCGATTCCAGAGGGAATCCGACGGTGGAGGCTGAAATCGAACTGGAAGACGGGACGATCGCATACGGCGATACTCCGAGCGGCGCTTCGACAGGCATCTATGAAGCATTGGAACTGCGTGACGGAGACAAATCCCGTTACGGCGGAAAGGGCGTTACCAAGGCTGTCGAGAACGTCAATACAAAGATCCGCGAACTGCTGATCGGGCAGGACGCATCTGACATCTATACGGTCGAAAAGATCATGATGGATGCCGACGGTACGAAAGATAAGAGCAATTTCGGGGCGAACGCGATCCTGGCGGTTTCGCTGGCATGCGCGAAGGCTGCGGCGAAGTCCATCGGGATCCCGCTGTTCAAGTTCTTCGGCGGCATCAACGGCAATACGCTTCCGGTTCCGATGATGAACATCCTGAACGGCGGCGAGCATGCGTCCAACACCGTAGATGTACAGGAATTCATGATCATGCCGGTCGGCGCGCCATCCTTCCGCGAATGCTACAGGATGTGCAGTGAAGTCTATCATCAGCTGGCAAAAGACCTCAAGAAGGACGGCTATGCTGTCGGCGTCGGCGATGAAGGCGGCTATGCGCCGGATTTGAAGGACGAATTCGAAGTCATGGATTATATGGTCGCAGCGATCGAGCATGCCGGCTACAAGGCAGGAGAAGACTTTGTCTTCGCGATCGATGCCGCGGCAAGCGGATGGAAGACCGACGAGGTCGGCAAGTACAGAATGCCGAAGTCCGGCCGTGAATTCACATCTGCGGAGCTCGTGGAGAACTGGGTCCACTTCTGTGACAAGTATCCGATTATGTCCATCGAGGACGGCATGGATGAGGAAGACTGGGAAGGCTGGAAGCTGATGACGGAAAGACTCGGCAGCCGCATCCAGATTGTCGGCGACGACCTTTTCGTGACCAATCCGGAGAGATTCGCAAAGGGAATCGAACTGGGCTGCGCGAACGCGATCCTGATCAAGCTCAACCAGATCGGCAGCATCTCCGAGACGCTCGAGACGATCGCGCTGGCAAAGAAAAACGGTTACAATACGATCGTATCCCACCGCTCCGGCGAGACGGAAGATACGACGATCGCGGATCTGGTGGTCGGCGTCAACGCATACCAGATCAAGACCGGCGCACCGGCAAGGACGGAGCGTGTCGCGAAGTACAACCAGCTTCTCCGCATTGAGGATGCGCTGGGAGACGGGGCGAAGTTCATCGGAAGAAACTGCTTCTGAGGATCGCGCCGGGAGAAGCGGTAAAACAGTTTTAAAGGTCGGACCGGCGGCAGTGCTGCCGGTCCTGCTTTATTGAAAGAAGCGGATGGAGGCACTTGCATGGATCTCTTCAGGGCGGCACATTCCGGCTTTTGCTTCGGTGTGCGAAGGGCGATCGATACCGCCTTCACGCGGGCGGAGCAGCGGGGACCCGGTGTTCGGATCGTGACCTGCGGACCGCTGATCCACAACAGGAATGTCGCGAAAAGGCTCCATGAATGCGGGATCGGCATGATCGAGCACCTGGCGGAAGCGAGACCCGGGGATGTCGTGTTCGTCCGGTCACACGGAGAACCAAAGGAATTCTATGACGAGGCGGAAGCCCGCGGTATTGAACTGGTTGACACGACCTGTGTTTTTGTCGAGAAGATCCATCACATCGTGCGGGACGCGCATGCGGAAGGACGTCCGGTCATCATTGTCGGAAGCAGTTCGCATCCGGAAGTGACGGCGACGAATGGATGGTGTGACTATGAGGCTTTGATCATCGGAAGCGCGGAGGAAGCGAAGGCGGCTGTCGATCGCGGGGCCATATTACCGACGGGAGGACCGGAGCCGCTGATCGTCTGCCAGACGACATTCAAGGCGGAAACGCTCGAGGAAATCCTGGAGGTCCTGAGGAGGGCTGAGATCCCGTTCACTCTGCGAAATACGATCTGCAATGCCACCCGGGACAGGCAGCAGGCCTGCCGGGATCTGTCGCAGCAGGTGGACCTGATGGTGGTCATCGGGGACAGAAACAGCTCAAATTCGGTCAAACTTTATGAAATTGCTCAAAAAAACTGTAAGAACGCCAAATTTATTGAAGATATTTCGGATTTACAGTTGAAAGAGTTACAAAAATATACTAAAATAGGAGTTACCGCGGGTGCATCGACGCCCGAATGGATAATCAAGGAGGTTATTGCTAGTATGAGCGAAAATGTCACAACTAACACAATGATGGATTTTATGGATGACATTGAGAAGTCCCTGCGTCTGCCAAGAACCGGAGAGATCATCGATGGTAAAGTCCACCAGGTAACTGAGAACGAGGTCATCGTCAACATGGGATGCAAGAAGGATGGTATCCTGCCGAAGGAAGAAGTCACACTCGAGCCGGGCCAGAAACTGACTGATCTCTTTAAAGAGGGCGATGAAATTCAGGCAAAGGTTCTCAAGACCGATGACAGTGACGGCGGGATCCTGCTTTCCAAGAAGAAGCTCGAGATCAACGAGAATTACAAAGAGCTTCAGGAAGCCATGGAGAACAAGGAGACCCTGTCCGTCAAGCTGATCAGAGCCGTCAACGGCGGCGTGATCGCGGCTTACAAGGAAGTCACCGGTTTTGTTCCGATGTCCCAGCTTTCCGACAAGTATGTTGAGAAGGCCGATGAATTCCTCGGACAGACCGTTGACATCAAGGTTATTAAGGTGGACAGCAAGCGTAACAGAGCAGTATTCTCGAGAAAGGCCGTACTAGTAGATGATAGACGTAAGCAGGTAGCGGAGATTTGGGCGAACCTGAATGTCGGCGATATCGTAGAAGGTAAGGTCATGAGATTCACTGACTATGGTGCGTTTGTCGACATCGGCGGTCTGGACGGGCTTCTGCACATCTCTGAGATCTCCTGGGGCAAGCTGAAGAATCCTCAGGAAGTCCTGAGCATCGGAGACATCATCAATGTCAAGATCCTGTCCCTGAATGAAGAGAAGGGCAAGATCTCGCTGGGTCTCAAGCAGACACAGCCTGAGCCATGGACACTCGTCGGGACCAAGTATCAGGTCGGACAGATCATCTCCGGCAAAGTTGTTCAGATCAAAGAGTACGGCGCATTCGTCGAACTCGAGGCCGGACTGGACGGACTTGTCCACATCTCTTAGATCGCGAACAAGAGAGTGGAGACTGTTTCGGACGAGCTGACCGTCGGGCAGGAGATCCGTGCGAAGATCATGGACATCGATCCGGAGAGAAAGAGGATCAGCCTGAGCATCAAGGCGGCGCTGAATGC
>CAYLSR010000177.1:0-4487 GCA_964385855.1 uncultured Mogibacterium sp. | reverse complement strand
CACGCAGCCCGGGGAGATCTGCTTTCCGGGCGGGCACAGGGAGCCGGGCGAAACGCCGGAGCAGACCGCGGTCCGTGAGACGACGGAGGAGCTGGGGATCCCGGCTTCCGCGATCCGGATACTCGGGGAACTGGAAGAGGAAGCCATGAGCACCGGACGGCGGGTGCAGGCGGTCGTCGGACTGATCGATGAAAGCGCGCTGGACGGGATCGTCCTGTCCCGGCAGGAGGTCGATGAGATCTTCTTTCTGCCGGCCTTGTGGCTCCATACCCATACGCCCGCCTGCTATGATCTGGCGGAGTGCGCGGACGAGGAGCTTCCGGCGAAGCTGCTTCAGTATCTGGAGGCCTACAGAAGCACCTTCCGGCGGACGGGCAGAACGCTGTACTGGGAGTATGAGGGTCACGGGATCTGGGGACTGACCGCCAGGATCCTGCAAAGGACTCTTGCGTCCGGGGTGCTGCAGAGGCTGGAGCGGGAAGAATTCTGCCGGGAGTAAGGGGAAAGGATCGAATGAAAAAGAGAAGAAAGATCCTGACCGGGATCGCCGCCGCCGTCATACTGATCGTAGCGGCCGGGGCGGTCTGGTTCGGTCAGTATTATCATACGACGGAAGAAGGCAGGGAAGCGCTTTCGGATTCAGCGGACGTCCGGGTCCTGGAGATCCCGGACGGGTATTTTTTTGACGGAAGCGGAACGAAGGACGTCGTCGTCTTTTATCCGGGTGCGAAGGTGGAATTCACTGCGTACGCGCCGCTGATGCACGCGCTGGCGGAGGAGGGGATCGACTGCATGCTGGTAAAGATGCCGCTCAATTTCGCGCTCCTCGGCAAAGACAAGGCAGCCGGGCTGATGGAAAGGTATGAGTATCAAAACTGGTTCCTCGCGGGGCACTCCCTCGGCGGCGTGGCGGCCTGCCAGTTTGCATCGGAAGCCCCGGAGAGGGTGCGGGGGCTCATCCTGCTTGCGTCCTATCCGACCGATACGGTGAACGAAGAGCTTGGGCTGCTGTCCGTGTACGGAACGGAGGATGAGGTCCTGAACCGCGAGCGCTACGATGACGCGAAGGCGTACTGGCCGTCCGGTGCGCGGGAAAGCGTGATCCCGGGCGGAAACCATGTGCAGTTCGGCGCCTACGGTCCGCAGAAGGGAGACGGTACTGCGACGATCTCTGACGAGGAACAGCAGGCGTTGACGGCGGAAGCGATTGTCGAGTTTGTGATGGGTGAAAATGAGATTTCCGAGGGGGAGAAAGCTGCATGATCGCAGGACTGACATATTATGAAATACTGGAATACTTTCTGATCTACTCGTTCCTGGGCTGGTGCACGGAAGTCGTCTATCAGGCGATCGCCAAGGGAATCGTGGTCAACCGGGGATTTCTGAACGGTCCGGTCTGCCCGATCTACGGATTCGGCGTGGTCGGGATCTTCATGCTGGCTTATCTGGCTGGCAGCAGCGGACGGATCGAGGAGACGAACGGACTGGCGGTCTTTGCCGGCGGGGTGGCCTTTGCTACGCTGATCGAGCTGATCGGTGGTTGGGCGCTCGATAAACTCTTTCATGCCCGGTGGTGGGATTACAGCGCAAAGCCGTTTAATTTTCACGGGTATATCTGCCTGGAATTCAGCATCCTGTGGGGCCTTGGCATCGTCTTTATCGTCCGCGAGGTGCAGCCGTTTATGGCGGAGCTGACCGCGAGATCGATCCCGGAGCGGATCGGATGGCCCGTGATGGCTGTCCTCTATCTGATTTACGCTGTGGATCTGGTGGTTTCGGTCCTGATCATGGCAGGTCTCAATCGACAGATGGCAGAGCTCGATGAGATGCGGGAAAAGATGCGCGTGGTCAGCAACGGCCTCAGCACGCGGCTCGGGGAAGGCGCGCTCGATGCCGCGCAGCATCTGGAAGAGGCCAGAGTGCAGGCGGCACTGGCCGGGAAAGAACTTCGGGACAATGCAGAGGAGCTGAAGGAACAGCTGGAATCTGAGCACCGGGAGAACGAAGCTCGTGCCCGGGCGTACAGGGAAGAGCTGGAAAAACAGTTGGAGCAGAGCCGTCTGGAGTTTGAGGCGAAGCGGGAAGAATTTCTTCAGAAGGCTTCGTCCGGAAAATTCTTCGGGACCGGTCGTATCCTGAGAGCGTTCCCGGACATGGAGCATCATGAGCACGGAGAGCTCCTTGAGATGATTCGGGAGCACATGAACGAGACACGAAAGGCGGACAAATGATGAACAGTGACAAAGGGATGATCCGATATACAGTCAAACGCAGCGACCGCAGGACGAAGACCATCGAAGTCCGGACGGACGGTACGGTGCTCGTCCGCGTTCCCCGGCGGTGCACGGACCGTCAGGCGGCTGAATTCGTCCGGCAGAACGAGGCGTGGATCCGAAAACAGCTTGCCCGGCGGGCATCGGAAGCCGAGAAAGCCGATCAGGACGGACTTCTGACCCCGGAGGAGATCGACGCGCTGGCGGAGCAGGCCCTGCGGGTCATCCCGGAGCGGGTCGCGTACTACGCGCCGCTGGTCGGCGTGACGTACGGCAGGATCACGATCCGGAACCAGAAGACGCGCTGGGGGAGCTGCTCTGCCAAGGGCAATCTGAACTTCAACTGCCTGCTGATGTTGACGCCGCCGGAGGTGATCGACAGCGTGGTGGTGCATGAGCTCTGCCACCGCAAGGAGATGAACCACTCAAAGCGCTTTTACGAAGAGGTGCTTCGGGTCTACCCGGACTATCCCCGCTGGAACCGCTGGCTGAAGGAAAACGGCGGCGCGATCCTGCGGAGAATGACGGGTTGAATGTTGACTTTCCAACGATTATAGTGTAATCTTAATTAGTTATGTATCGTTCGAAACGGGACGCATCAGACCGAAATCATAAATCAGAAGGGGATAGAGTATGTTTGAAAATCTGTCGAACAAGAAAGTAGCGGAGACACAGGCGGAGCAGATCCGCAAGTGGAACGAAATGGACCTCCTCGACTACTGCGTCAAGGAGAGAGAAGGCTGCCCGAGCTTCGTGTTCTTTGAAGGGCCGCCGACCGCGAACGGCAAACCGGGGATCCACCACGTCATCGCCCGGACGCTCAAGGACTCCATCAACCGCTACAAGACCATGAAGGGCTATCAGGTCAAGCGTAAAGGCGGCTGGGACACGCACGGACTGCCGGTCGAGATCGAAGTCGAGAAGCAGCTCGGCATGAGCGGCAAGCAGGATATCGAGAAGTACGGGATCCGCGAGTTCAACGAGAAGTGCCGCGAATCCGTCTTCAAATATACGAGCATGTGGACCGACATGTCCGAGAAGATGGCCTACATGGCGGACATGAAGGATCCTTACATCACCTATCACAACGACTATATCGAGACAGGCTGGTGGATCCTCAAGCAGACCTTCGACAAGGGGCTGATCTACGAGGGGCACAAGGTCCTGCCATACTGTGCACGCTGCGGAACGGGGCTCGCTTCGCATGAGGTCGCGCAGGGCTACAAGGAGGTTCAGGTCCTCACCGTGACCTGCAAGTTTAAGCGCAAAGACCGCGACAACGAATACTTCCTGGCGTGGACGACCACCCCTTGGACGCTCCTGTCCAACGTCGTCATCACGGTCGGCCCGGATGTGGATTACGTCCGCGCGAAGATGCTCGAGGGCAGTGAAGCAGGCAACATCTTCTATCTGGCCAAGGCGCTGGCGGACAAGATCCTCGGCGAGGGCAAGTATGAGGTCCTCGAGGAGATGAAGGGCCGCGACCTCGAATACATCCAGTATGAACAGCTCATGCCGTACGTGGACATGGGGACGGACGAGAACGTCTTCTTCGTCACGCTGGCGGATTACGTCTCCACGGAAGACGGTACCGGCATCGTCCACACCTCCTACGCGTTCGGTGAAGACGACTACAACACCTGCAAGCGCTACGGCGTCCCGTTTGTGGAACCGGTCGATGAGAAGGGCCAGTTCACCGTCGGCCCTTGGACCGGCCGCTTCGTCATGGACGAAGGCGTGGATGTCGAGATTCTGAAGCACCTCGCGGAGGAGAACAAAGTCTTCGCCAAGCAGAAGATGGTCCACAACTATCCGCACTGCTGGAGATGCGACAGCCCGCTGGTCTACTACGCAAAGCCGGGCTGGTACATCGAGATGTCCAAGCTCAAGGATCAGCTGGTCGAAAACAACAATACCGTCAACTGGTTCCCGCCGTACGTCGGTGAGAAGCGGTTTGGCAACTGGCTTGCGGAGGTCAAGGACTGGGCGATCTCCCGGACGCGGTACTGGGGCACGCCGATCCCGATCTGGAAGTGCGAATGCGGCCACCTCGAGTGCGTCGGCAGCCGCGAGGAGCTCAAGGAAAAGGCGATCGAAGCCGTCGATCCTGCGACGATCGAGCTGCACCGGCCGTACGTGGATGAGATCCACCTGACCTGCCCGGTCTGCGGCAAGCAGATGACGAGGATCCCGGAGGTCATGGACTGCTGGTTC
>CAYLSR010000176.1:0-4494 GCA_964385855.1 uncultured Mogibacterium sp. | reverse complement strand
GGCGATTTTGACATTCAGATCGGTGTAGCAGATCTCCTGGCGGATCATCTCGCAGATCCTCATCGATCCGAAGGCCGCATACGTTACGACGAAAGGAACATAGCCGCACGTCGCAAGTCCTGCAGCTACCGCAGCACCGTTCTGCTCCGCGATCCCGACGTTGATGTGCTGGCCCGGAAGCTCTTTCCGGAACCCCTGCGTCTTACAGCTCTTGCCGATATCGATATCCAGAACAAGCACTTCCGGATGGTCTTTTCCTACTGCGATGATCTCATCGCCAAATCCGTTCCTTGTAGGAATTTTTTTCAATTCACTCATTTTACGACCCTCCTGTTATGCTATGATCTGAGCCTTGAGCTCTTCCATTGCCTGTGCGTACTCTTCATCGTTCGGAGCGACGCCGTGCCAGCCGAGCTGGTTCTCCATGTAGCTGACGCCCTTTCCCTTGACGGTGGTCGCGATCAGTGCTTTCGGCTTGCCGTTCTGCGCCTCAGGTGCCAGACACTTGTCGATCGCGTCGCAGACCTCTTCCATGACGTTGCCGTCCAGGTAATAGACATCCCAGTCGAACGCCTTGAACTTCTCGCCGAAATCGCCGTTCGGCATGACCTCGTCGCAGGTGTCGTCGAGCTGCAGATTGTTGACATCGACGAATACGATGAAGTTGTCAAGCTGATATTTGTGCGCGGTGTTCGCCGCTTCCCAGATGATGCCTTCCTGCGCTTCACCGTCGCCGAGCAGGCAGTACACCTTGAAGTCTTTGTGGCTGAGCTTTCCACCGAGCGCCATGCCGGCCGCACAGGCCATGCCCTGTCCGAGCGAGCCGGTCGAAATGTCGATGCCCGGGCACTTCACCATGGAAGGATGCCCCTGCAGCGGAGAGCCCTCTTTGCGCAGCGTGTCGAGCGTTTCCTCCGGGAAGAAGCCGAGGGTGCCGAGGCACGCATACTGGATCGGGCATACATGACCTTTGGACAGGACCATGCGGTCGCGATCTTCCCAGCGCGGATTCTTCGGATCCACGTTCATATACTTGAAATAGCAGGCGGTGACGAACTCTGCAGCGGAAAGCGACCCGCCCGGATGCCCGGACTGCGCCTTCCAGATCATGTCGACGACCTTCATGCGCATCTCCGTTGCAGTGTTCTTCAGTTCTTTGATGGAAATGTCTTTCATGTGATTCTCCTTATTGAATAGAAAGATTCTATTTATTGACCACGTTTTCCGGCGCGCCGGCCATAAAGGCCTTCACATTCGCGACCGTCGTATCCAGGATGCGCTGACGGCTTCCCTTCGCGCCCCAGGACATGTGCGGCGTGATGATGCAGTTCTTCGCAGAGAGCAGCGGATTGTCACCGTGGATCGGCTCCGTCGAGACCACGTCGAGGGCCGCGCAGGCGACTTTGCCGCTGTTGAGCGCGTTCGCCAGATCCTGTTCCACGATCATCTGACCGCGGCTGTTGTTGATGATGATGACCCCATCCTTCATCTTGGCGATATTCTCTTTGTTGATGATGCCGGTGTTGAACGGAAAGAGCGGCATCTGGAGCCCGAGCACATCCGAACGGGCAAAGAGCTCATCGAGCGTCACGTATTCGACGCCGAGCGCCAGTGCGGCTTCGGTCTGCCTCGCGTCATAAGTGATCACATGCATCCCGAGCGCTTTTGCGATCTCAGCGGTATGGATGCCGATGTTTCCGCAGCCGAGCAGCCCGTAGGTCATGCCGGCCAGCTCGATCAGCGGATAATCCCAGTAACACCAGTCCGCATTGTTCTCTCATTCACCTCTGTGAACGCTGTCGCTGTGATGCCCGATGTGGTGGCAGGCTTCCAGGAGAAGCGCGATGGCGAACTGGCTGACCGACCGCGTCCCGTACACCTGCACGTTGGAGACCGGGATGCCCTTTTCTCTGGCATATGCGATATCCACCACGTTATAACCGGTGGCGAGCACCGCGATGTACTTCAGATTCGGGCACTTGTCGATCGTCTCCTTTGAGATCGGCGTCTTGTTGGTGATGGCGATCTCCGCATCACTGATCGCTTCCGCGATCTTCGGGGACTCCTCGTAGGAGACTCTGTCATAAACCGTGAGTTCCCCGAGCTGCCGGAGCGGTTCCCAGCTGAGATCGCCCGGATTCTCGGTATAACCGTCAAGTATAACTATTTTCATATTCTCATTTCCCTTCTGAACGATAACAATTGTGTTTGATCCGCAATGTTTCCGGAGTGCATCTCACCCGATGAGCGCTATGGAAACATCGTTCACGTTCGTGCCGGTCGGACCGGTCATGATGAGTCCGCCGGAAGCCTGCAGCGCGTGGTAGGCGTCATTGTCAGCCAATGCGGCGAAAATGTCGATCCCGGATGCCTTAAGCCGGCTCATCGTGTCGCCGTCGACATATCCGCCGGCGGCATCTGTCGGCCCGTCCGTGCCGTCGCTTCCGAACGAGAAGACCGCTGCATCCAGCCCTTCGATAAAAGGCGCCGCGGCGAGCGCAAGCTCCTGATTGCGGCCTCCGAGGCCTGTTCCCCGCAGGTGGACGACGGTCTCGCCCCCGGCGATGAAGGCCTTGCGACGCTTGCCCGCACTCCCGGCGTGGCTTGCGGCGATCGCGCCGAGAAACCGCCCCGCCTCTGACGCTTCGCAGGAAAGCCGGTCGGTCAGATAGATCACCTCGTATCCGAGTTTTTCGCATTCCGCTGCCGCGGCTCTGCAGAGTTCCCTGACGCTTCCGGTGATCTCCGTCGTCACGTTATCGAGCGCTTTCGGAGTCTCTTCCGCGAGCAGCTTTTTCGCCCGTTCCGACAGCTTCAGACGGTACCGCCTGACGAGTTCCGATGCTTCTTCGCAGGTGGAGGCATCTTCATATGCAGGTCCGCTGGCGATCACGTCGAGCGGATCTCCGAGCACATCGCTCAGCACGACGCTGAATACCTTCGCCGGTCTGCATGCGAGCGCAAACCTTCCGCCCTTTACGGCGCTCAGCCGCTTGCGGATCACATTCATTTCCGTAATATCCGCGCCGCTCGCCAGCAGCTGCCTCGTGATATCCTGCAGCTCTTCCCCCGGTATCAGCGGACGTTCGAACAATGCGCTTCCCCCGCCCGAAAGCAGGAATACGACAAGATCTTTTTCCGTCAGGTCGGAAACCAGTTCGAGCACCGCGTCAGCGGCGCGAAACCCGTTCTCGTCCGGTACCGGATGGCCGGCTTCATAGCAGACCATGCCCGGGATCTCCGCGGAAACATGACCGTACTTCGTTACGACGATGCCCGCGTCATAGTCTGCGACTTCTGACGCCGCTTTGGCCATCTGCCAGGCCGCCTTGCCCACCGCGACGATGATCAGCTTTCCCTCCGGATGTTCCATGCCCGAAAGCGCCCTTCTGACCGCTTCATCGGGCTGGACCGCGCGGATGCTTGCCTCTATAATACTGTTGGCAGCTCGTCTGAGCCTGTCCAAACGCGTCACCTCCTATCTGCCGAGGTAGAGCGACTGCTTCGCGAGCACGAGGTTGAGGATTATATCGTTGCATGGTGTCGGGATGCCGTGCTCTTTGCCGAGCCTCGATACGGCTCCGTTGATGATGCGGATCTCGGTCTCGCGATGGTGCATCACGTCCTGCACCATGGAGCTAATCGTCTCATCCGTCTTGCGCGATACATCGTACGCGTGCTCGAGTTCGTCCTCGTAATTGAGCGTGCACCCGGTGGCATTAGCAACCGTAATGGCTTCTTTTACGAGCATATCGGCGAGGTTGTTCGCGTAAGGGTTCTTGCTGATGAATCCATTCGGTGTTCCGAGCAGTGCGCTGACCCCGTTGATGGCGACATTTGCGGAAAGCTTGTGCCAGATGGCGTTCATGACATTCTCGTGAACGTCCGTCTCGAGTCCGGCAACGCGGAACGCTTCAGCGACTTCGCAGACCTTTTCCATCGGTGCCTTCGGGGAACCCATGTTGGTCGCGCCGTAGCCCGTATGATTGACATGCCCCGGAGCGACCGGCGTCGCGCCGAATGCCGTGTTGCCGATGATGATCTGCTCTTCCGGCACGACTTTGGCGATTTCGTCGTAGTTGCCGTACCCGTTCTGCAGACAGAGAATCATCGTATGCTCATCGATCATCGGAAGTGCGTTTCTGACCGCCGCCTCAAGGTACTGATAGTGTACAAAGACCACCAGGAGGTCTACGACACCGATTTCAGCCGGATCGGTCGTCGCGATTGCCGGGTGAACGGAAATGGTCGTTCCGTCGCCGTGACCCGGCGCATTTTTATCGACAAGAATCCCGTTCTTTTTGATGGACTCAATGACAGGTTCATATGTATCGAGTACACAGACTTCATGCTTCGAAATAAGATAACTCGCGTAGCAACTTCCGATCGCTCCGCATCCTACAAATCCGATCCTCATTCCTGTTTGCCCTCCTCAATTAGGCTGTAATTAAATGTAACCAATTTGATATTTTTTACTCCTGTACGGCTGTTAAC
>CAYLSR010000175.1:0-4512 GCA_964385855.1 uncultured Mogibacterium sp. | reverse complement strand
CGGCTCCGTCAGCTTGACGCTGACGATCGCCGTGATGCCTTCCCGGATGTCCTCGCCCTGCAGGGATTCTTCATTATCCTTGAGGATCTTGGCGCGGCGCGCATAGTCGTTGATCGTACGGGTCAGCGCGGATTTGAGGCCCATGAGGTGGAATCCGCCCTCCGTGGTATTGATGTTATTGGCATACGAAAGGATCAGTTCCTTGTAGCCGGTCGTGTACTGGATGGCGACCTCCATCTCGTACTCCCGGCCGTTTTCTTCCTTGCTGGCCTCGAAGTAGAAGATGTCGTTGTTGACCGCATCCTTGTTCTTGTTGAGGAACTGGATGAATTCCTTGATTCCGCCTTCGTAGTGGAAGGTTTCCTTTTTCTTCTGCCCGGCCCGCTTGTCCTCGAGGGAGATCTTCAGCCCCTTGTTGAGGAACGCCATCTCGCGCAGGCGCCGCTGCAGCGTGTCGTAATCGTAGACGGTCTCGTCAAAGATGTCCGGATCCGGCCAGAACGTGGACTTGGACCCCGTTCCCCTGCCTTCTCCGATGACCTTGAGCTTTGTCGAGCGCTCGCCCTTGAAGTATTCCTGCTGGTAGATCTTGCCGTCCCGCTTGACCTCGACGACCATGTGCGTCGACAGGGCGTTGACGACCGAGGCGCCGACGCCGTGCAGACCGCCGGACACCTTGTATCCGCCGCCGCCGAACTTACCGCCGGCGTGGAGCTGCGTGTGGATGACTTCCACGGTCGGCTTGTGTTCCGTCGGATGCATGTCGACCGGCATGCCGCGCCCGTTGTCGATGACGGTCACTGAATTGTCTTCGTTGATCGATACCTGAATATGTGTGCAGTATCCCGCCAGAGCTTCATCGACGCTGTTGTCGACGATCTCGTAGACCAGATGATGCAGCCCCTGCGGACCCGTACTGCCGATGTACATGCCCGGGCGGAGACGGACCGGTTCCAGACCTTTCAGAACCTGTATCTGATCTCCGGTATACTGATCATTTTTCTTCTCTTTGCTCATTCAATCCTTCTTTCTGACATAAAAAAATAAATCGGTATCCTTAAACCGATTTATTTTACCATATATTGATTAAAATAGCAACATAGGCACAAAACCTAGAATCAACAAAAAAAGCCCTTTATTTCGCAAAATTTTAAACTGTTTTTATTACACAGCCGCTGGAGACCTTGAAAACAATGCCTTTCGGCATTTTACTGATGATGTCCTGATTGACCTCCGTCGTCGTGATGAATAGCTGCACGTTTCGAATCTCCTGAAAGAGAAATTGCTGCCGTTCCAGATCCAGCTCCGACAGGACATCATCCAGAAGCAAAATCGGACTTTCCCCGAGGATCTCCTGCGCGATCCGGATCTCCGCCAGCTTCAACGCCAGCGCGATCGTCCGCTGCTGCCCCTGCGAACCGTACTTCCGGGCATCCCGCCCGTTGATGTAGAAATCCAGGTCGTCCCGGTGCGGACCGACGCCGCAGTGCCCCGTATAGAGATCCCGCTCCCGGCTCCGGCGGAGGCCCTCATAGAACTGATCTTCCTCTAAAGAGCACTGGTACCGGATCTCCAGGTGTTCCTTTCCGCCCGTGATGCTCTGCTGGATCTCATCCGCCTGCGCGGAAAGCATCGTCACGAACGCCCGCCGGAACCGCACGATCTCCGAGCCGTACTTTTCCAGCTGCAGATCGTAGATCTCAAGCATCTCCGAAGGATCCTCTCCCCTGCTGTCCTTGAGAACCGCGTTCTTCTGCTTCAGCACTTCGTTGTAATTCCGGAGGCACTCATAGTACTTCGGGCGCAGCTGGCTGATCTCCTTGTTGATGAAATTCCGGCGCTTTTCCGGGTTGTCCTTGATGATCCGGAGATCTTCCGGCGAAAAGACGACCACCACGAGGTTGTTCAGGAGCTCCGCGGTCCGGCGGATCACCTTCTGGTCCTTCTTGATCATCTTCTTCCCGCTCCTGTCCAGGATGACGGTGATCTCCTTTTCGATCTCCTCGCTGACCGCCTCGACCAGGACGCTGCCGCGGTCCTTCCCGATCATGATCATGTCCTGCGTATTCTGCGTACGAAAAGATCGGGCAAACGCGCACAGGTAGATCGCTTCGATCAGATTGGTCTTACCCTGTGCGTTCTCGCCGATGATAATATTTCTGGAGCTGTCAAACGACAGCTCCAGATCCTCGTAATTCCTGAAATTTTTTAACCTGATCCGCTTGACTTCCATCAGTTGATCCTTATCGGCAGGACGAGATACAGATATTTCTCTCCGGTGAGCGGTTTGATGATGCACGGGCTGATGCTGTCCTTCATGTACATCATGATTTCCTCATCGTCGATCGCGCGGAAGATGTCGATCAGATACCGGGAGTTGAAGCCGATCTTGAGGTCGTCGCCCTTCTTGATCACTTCGACCTTCTCCTCGATATTGCCTTCGTCCGAAAGCGAATTGATCTCGATCAGCTCATCATCGATGCTGAACCGGATGAGGTTGTTGTTCTGCGACTGCGCCAGCAGCGCCGCGCGGTCGATGCTCCGGACGAGTTCTTCCTTCTGGACGCGGATGCTGATCGTGCTGTCCGCCTTGATGATCCTCTTGTAGTCTATGTACCGGCCGTTCAGGGTGTTGAGCGTCACACGGTTGTTGTCAAAGCAGAAGACCGCCTTCTGTTCCGATACCGCAAGCGTCATCGGATCGTCACCGTCCGTGAGGATCTTGGAGAGTTCGTTGATCATCCTGGCCGGGATGACGAGCGTCATGGCCGCCTTCTGATCCTCGATCTCATCGTTGTAGATCGCCATGCGGAAGGCGTCGACCGCGACCATCCGGAACTGCCCGTCCTTGATTTCGATGAGGACGCCCGTCAGGATGCCGTTCAGTTCATCGGTCGAAGCCGAAAACGCGGTCTTGCGGATGATCTTCTTGACGGTCTCCTTGTTGAGCCGGATCACCTCGTCGCTCTCCCTGATCCGGAGCTTCGGATACTCGTCCGCCTGGAAGCAGATGATCTCCGACGAAGAGCGACCGCTTCTGATCCTGAGTTTGTTCTTCTTTTCGTCGTATTCCATCATCACCTCTTCTTCCGGCAGTTTAGCGATGATGCTGCTGATCAGTTTGGCCGGTGCTACAAAGGCGCACCGATCTTCCGCCGTGACCGCGATCTCCGTCTCGATCGTCATGTTGGTGTCCGTCGCTGTCAGCTTCATCCGGCTCCCGTCCACCTCGACGAGGATGCCCTCCAGCACCTTGGACGGTGTTCTGGAAGAGATCGCGTGGAAAACAGTCGATAAAGCTTTGCCGAGTTCCGTGCGGCTCAGGTAGATCTTCATGAGAAAACTCCTTATTTTTATTATATATTTATGTAGTTATAGTAGTAGGGACGGTTGAAACTATGGATAATCCTTAAAGTGTTGAATTTTCAAGGAAATATCGACTTCAAATCTGTGGAAAAATCAAGAGAAAAAATGTTGGAAAACTGTGGATTTTTCAAAGAGAATTCTTTGCCCAGTCCTCGAGATCATGAATTACCATCTCGGTCGTTCGTGTGAACCGGCGGAGTTGCTCAAAGGCTTCGCCATCGCCAACTCCCAGCCGGTTCATCACTCACTTCCTCCGGTAATTCTATGATCTCTGCGAAACAGGCAAATCATCCTCTTTGAAAAATCCTATTTTCACTTTTTCTCTTTGATTTTTCCGCGAATTTCGTCGAGGTCTTTCCTGAAAAGTTCATCTTTCGCGTACAATTCGCTGATCTTATTCACCGAGTGAATGACCGTTGAATAGTGCTTGTCCCCGAAAATCTTGCCGATCTTCGGCAGGGACAGGTCCGTACACTCCCTGCAGAGGTACATGGCGACCTGCCTCGGCAACGCGATCTCCGCGTTCCGCTTGCCGGAATCCATGTCCGCGACCTTGATTTTGTAATGTTTGGCGACGATGGACCGGATCCGCTCCGGCGCGATCTCCTGATCGGAGTCCTTGATGATGTTTTTGAGCATTCGGCGGGCGAACGGCACGTTGATCTCCTCGCCGAGCAGGTCGGAATAGTTCACGATGTTGTTGAAGGTCCCTTCCAGCTCCCGGATGTTGTCGGTGAACTTCTCCGCGATCAGGCAGCAGACTTCATAGAGGTCGTCGTTCCACTCGAGGTTGAGTTCCGGCTTCTCTTCTTTGAGGTTTTCGGCCTTCTTCCGGAGGATCGCGACGCGGGTCTCGAAGTCCGCCGGCGAGATGTCCACGATGAGGTTCATCGCGAACCGGGAGCGCAGGCGTTCTTCCAGGTTGACGAGGCTGCTCGGCGGGCGGTCGCTGGAGATAACGATCTGCTTGCTGTCCTCGTGAAGTGCGTTAAAAGTATGGAAGAATTCTTCCTGCGTCTTGTCTTTGTTCTCCAGAAACTGGATGTCATCGATCAGGAGGACGTCGACCTTGCGGTATTTGTTTTTAAAGGACCGCATCTTGTTTTCCGAAATGGACTTGACCAACTCATTGGTGAACATCTCCGA
>CAYLSR010000174.1:0-4526 GCA_964385855.1 uncultured Mogibacterium sp. | reverse complement strand
TGCGGATCTTCTGCCGCAGCTCCGGGTCGTAGGCTTTGGTCATATCCGGGAAGCGGGGACCGAACGCGTCGGCGTTGGGACCGATCAGCGGGTTGACGCCGCTGAGGTTGATGTGGTCGGTGATCAGCATCAGGTGGCCGGCGCCGTTATCGAGATTGATCGAACCGGCGGAATTGGTGAGGATGAGGCGTTTGATGCCGAGTCTCGCCATCACGCGGACCGGGAAGATGATGCGCTCTACCGGGAGGCCTTCGTAGAAGTGGATCCGGCCGGACATGACGATGACTTCCTTGCCGAAGATTTTTCCGAGGTACATTTCACCCTTGTGGCTCGGCGCTGTGGAGACCGGGAAGCCTGGGATCGCGCTGTACGAGATGTGAACAGCGTCTTCCAGCCGCTCCGCGTATCCGCCCAGACCGCTGCCGAGGATGAGTCCGACTTCCGGCGCACGGGCACCTTTTGATCGAAGAAAATCCGCGGCGACATCGATTTTCTGTAATGCTGCGTCCATGAGGAACCTCCTTATCGGTCCGTTCTAACAATTCATCTTATCACAACTCCCGCGGCACTGCAAGGAAGATCGCGGGAGAAATGCGCCGAAAGGCTTGAAAAACTGGCGTTTGGTCACATTTGACAGATCGCGGTAAGGGGAGTATAGTATTTGAAAAGCTCTTTTGATGGGGGGTTACCAAGATGAATAATTTGAGAGAATTGCTGGAACGCTCCGCGGAGTCCTACGGCAGCAGCAAGGCGTTTACCTTAAAGACCGACAGGGAAACATACCGGGACATCTCCTTTATCCGCTATCTGGAAGAGGTCCGAAGCCTCGCGGCTGCGTTCATCCGCCGGGGGCTCACCGAGGGCCGGATCGCGATCATCGGCAAGAACAGCTACAACTGGTTCCTGGTGAACGCGGCGGCGCAGATCGGCGGCGGCTTTTCGATCTTGCTGGACAAGGAACTGAAGGAGGACGAGCTGATCTCCAACCTCGCGAGGAGCGGGGCAACGGCGATCTTTTACGATCAGAAGGAAAAGGCCAGAGTGGACGCTGCGCTGGCTTCCGGCGAGACGATCGTCACGGAGGCGTTCCCGCTGTACGTCTGTGACGGGGTCACGGATACGGACGATCTGCTGAACGAGGGCAAGGAGCTCATCGGCAGCGGGGATGAAAGCGTCGGGCAGGTCGTGCTCGATCCGGAGCGGACTTCGACGTTCCTCTTCACTTCCGGCACGACGTCACTGTCCAAGATCGTCATGCTCTCGCAGAGTAATCTGGTCGCCAACATCGAAGGGCTGATGCAGATCGAGGACATCCACTGCGGCGACACCAACATCGCGCTCCTGCCGTACCATCACGCGTTCGGCTCCACCGGACAGTGGTACATGTTGGCGTGCGGGGCGCGGACGGTGTTCTGCGACGGCCTGAAATACCTGCAGAAGAACCTCAAGGAATACGGGGTCTCCGTCTTTGTCGGCGTTCCGCTGATCGTGGAGTCCATCTACAAGAAGATCCTCCGGACGGTCGAAAAGGAAGGCCTGCTCGGGCGGCTGAACCGCGCGTCGAAGGCCGTGCGGCTGCTCTCCAAGGTGAAGATCGACCTGCGGCGGACGATCTTCAAGTCCGTGCTCGATCAGCTCGGTGGGGAGATGCGCGAGGTCGTGCTCGGCGCGTCCGCGCCGGACCCGGTCTGCATTCAGGGGTTCAACGACTTCGGCATCTCGTGCATCCAGGGATACGGCCTCACCGAGACGTCGCCGGTGCTGGCGGCCGAACGGCCGGGTGTGCAGCGGACGGGCTCCGTCGGGCTGCCGATGCCGGACGTGGAGATCCGGATCTTCGAGCCGGACGAGAAAGGGATCGGCGAGCTCATCGCGAAGGGCCCGAACATCATGCAGGGATACTATCAGAACGAGGAAGCGACGAACGAGGTGCTCGTGGACGGCTGGTTCCACACCGGCGACCTCGGATACATCGATAAGGACGGGTTCATCTTCCTGACCGGGCGCAAAAAGAACGTCATCGTCCTGAAAAACGGCGAGAACGTCTCGCCGGAGGAGATCGAGACGAAGATCGCGAGCCTCCCGTATCAGATGGAGAACATCGTGGTCGGGCTGCCGAACAACGGGGACGAGCGCGATCTGACCGTCACGCTCAAGCTCGTCTACAATCCGGATTACTTCGTGATCTCGGACAGCTACGGCTCGCACGAGATGCCGAAGGAGGAGATCGAAGCGCAGATCCGCGCGGACATCGAGAAGATCAACGACACCTTCCCGGCGGCCAAGCGCATCCGGCGCATGTACATCACGGATGAGCCGATGATCAAGACGAGCACCGGCAAGGTGCGGCGGTTCCTCGAGATCGAGAAGATCCTGGAGGAAGAGCAGGCGAAGGCGGAGGCCGCAGAAGCATCTGAAGCCTGATTGCAGGGAGATCAAAAGAGGACCGGCTCGGGCCGGTCCTCTTCAATTGCCTTAAAACCGCGCGGTTACGCCTGAATCAGCAGTTCCGCGATCTGGACGGCGTTGGTCGCAGCGCCCTTGCGGACCTGGTCGCCGCAGCACCAGAGGTTGATGCCGTTCTCGTTGACGAGGTCGCGGCGGATGCGCCCGACGAAGACGTCGTCCTGGTTGGACGTCTCGATCGGCATCGGGTAGACCTGCGCGTCCGGATCATCGACCAGCTGACAGCCCTTTTCCTTCGCGACGGCCTCGCGGACCGCTTCGAGCTCGAGCTTGTCCTCCGTGATGACGCACGCGGAGATGGAGTGCGAGCGCTCGACCGGGACGCGGACACAGGTGCAGGAGACCTTGAGCTCCGGCAGGTGCATGATCTTGCGGCCTTCGTTCTGCATCTTCATCTCTTCAGAGCTGTAGAGGTTGTCGCCGACAGAGCCGATGAGAGGGATGAGGTTGAACGCGATCTGGTGCGCGAAGGTGCTGGATTCGATCTCCTCGCCGGCCAGGATGTTGCGCGTCTGGGTGTACATCTCACGAGGCCCTTTGACGCCGGCACCGCTGACGGCCTGGTAGGTCGACGCGTAGATCGCCTTGATCTTGGACAGGCGGCGGATCGCGTTGATGCCGACCAGCGTGATGATGGTCGAGCAGTTCGGGTTGGAGATGATGCCGTTGTGCTTGAGGGCATCCTCCGGATTGACTTCCGGAACGACCAGCGGGACGTCCGGATCCATGCGGAACGCGCTGGAGTTGTCGACGTAGACCGCGCCGGAGGCCTTGATGGCCGGTGCGAAGCGCTTGGAGATCTCGTTCTCCGACGCGCCGAGGACGATGTCCAGTCCCTCGAACGCGCTGTCCGTCGCCTCCTGTACGGTGACCATGCCGAACGGCGTCTCCACCTGCCTGCCGGCACTCCGGCTGCTGGCGAGGAGCCTCAGCTCCGAGATCGGGAAACTGCGCTCCCCGAGGACCTTGATCATTTCCATCCCGACCGCGCCGGTCGCGCCGAGGACGCCTACTTTGTATTGTTTCATCTTATATACCTCCTGTGGTTGCCGGGCGGGCCCGGCCATTCTATGACTACTTCGCGAAGCTTTCGTACAGGACGCGGATCGTCCGCTCGAAATCCTCTGTGAACACACCGACCATGATGTTGATCTCATCCGCGCTCTGCTCGATCGTGCGGATGTTGATCTTGTTGGCGCCGAGCGCGCCGAAGATCTTGCCGGAGATGCCGGCCCGGTAAGCCATCTGGCGGCCGACGATCGCGATCAGGCTGATGCCGTCGGTGACGTTGATCTCTCCGACCTCGCATTCGGCCTTGATCCTCGAGATGAGGTCGTACTTGACCGGATCGAGCTTCTGCGTCGGCACGATGATCGAAAAGCTGTCGATTCCGCTCGGGATCTGGGAGACCGGGACCTTGAAGTGCTCGCACAGCTCCAGAACGCGCCGCAGGACGTACATGTTTTCGCTCATGTTGCCCTTGTAGATGTTGATGATCGAGAAGTGCTTCCTGCCGGTGATGCCGGTGATGAACCGGGAAGCCTCCTCCTCGCTGACCTTCGGGAAGTCCTCGCGGATGATCGTGCCGGCCGCCTCCGGATCGTTGGTGTTGCGGATGTTGACCGGGATGTCCTTGCGTCGGACCGGGAAGACCGTATCCTCGTGCAGGACGGCGGCGCCCATGTAGGACAGCTCGCGGAGCTCCGCGTAGGTGACGCGGGAGATCGTCTTCGGGTTGTCCACGATCCGCGGGTCGACCATCAGGATGCCGGTGACGTCGGTCCAGTTCTCGTAGATGTCCGCGTCCAGCGAGGCGGCCGCGATGGCGCCGGAGACGTCCGAACCGCCGCGGGAGAACGTCTTGATCTCGCCGTTCGGGAACGCCCCGTAAAAGCCCGGGATGACGATCCTGCTGTAGACCTCGAAGATCTCCTTAAACTTCTCTTCCGTCTTCTCGAAATCGACTTTGCCGTCGTAGTTGAAGACGATCAGATCCTTGGCGTCCACAAACTGATAGCCCAGATCCTCCGCCATCAGCGTCGCGTTGAGGAACTCGCCGC
>CAYLSR010000173.1:0-4554 GCA_964385855.1 uncultured Mogibacterium sp. | reverse complement strand
ATTGGTCGGGATCACGACGACGTCCATGTTGTAGATGTCGCGGAACTCGTCTTCTTCCGTCTTGGCCGTACCGGTCATGCCGGCCAGCTTCTGGTACATGCGGAAGTAGTTCTGCAGCGTGATCGTCGCCAGCGTCTTGGATTCGGACCGGACGGAAACGCCTTCCTTCGCCTCGATCGCCTGGTGCAGACCGTTGGAGAACCGGCGCCCGTACATCAGACGGCCGGTGAACTCGTCGACGATCAGGATCTCGCCGTCATCGCTGACGATGTAGTCGACGTCGCGCTTCATGATGTAGTTCGCGCGCAGGGCCTGGTTGACGTAGTGGTTGAGCTCCATGTTGTCCGGATCGGAGAAGTTCTCGATATCGAAATACTTCTCGCAGATCGAGACGCCCTGATCCGTCAGCGCGATCTGGTTGTCCTTCTCCTCGATGTGATAATCCTCTTCCTCAACGAGGGTCTTGACGAACGCGTTCGCCGAGCGGTACATGCTGCTCGAGTCCACGCCCTTGCCCGAGATGATGAGCGGCGTCCTCGCCTCGTCGATCAGGATGGAGTCGACCTCGTCGACGATGGCGTAGTTGAGCTCACGCTGCGTCAGCTGTTCCTCGTACGTGACCATGTTGTCGCGCAGGTAATCAAAACCGAACTCGTTGTTCGTCCCGTACGTGATGTCGCAGCGGTACGCCGCCTTGCGTTCTTCCCCTTCCACCGCATGGATGACGCAACCGACCGTCAGCCCGAGGAAGCTGTACAGCCTCCCCATCCACTCCGCGTCGCGCTTTGCCAGATAATCGTTGACCGTGACGACGTGGACGCCCTTACCGTCCAGCGCGTTCAAATACGCCGGAAGCGTCGCGACGAGCGTCTTACCTTCACCGGTCTTCATCTCCGCGATCCGCCCCTGGTGCAGGACAACACCGCCGATGAGCTGTACGCGGAAGTGCTTCATCCCGAGACTCCGCACCGCACCCTCCCGGCACACGGCGAACGCCTCCGGCAGGATGTCATCCAGCGTCTCGCCGGCCGCCAGCCGCTCCCGGAACTCCGCGGTCTTGCCCCGCAGCTCCTGATCCGACAGCGCCTGCATGGCCTCATCATACGCTTCGATCCTATCGACGATCTTCTCGACCTTCTTGACCTCCTTGGCGTTGAGGTCGCCGAAAATCTTTTCCATCAAACCCATTTTCGTTTATCTCCCTTCTTCTGCGAATGCAGAACTGTGATTTCCTTTAAATTGCCGGCAGCAACTTGCGCAACCAACCTTTCTACCAACGCAACCGTCTCGGATCATCTCTCCCGGCGGCGGCTTGTCCGGGCGGAGCGGCTCGCCGGCAGCCGGTACTTAAGGGTTTCTTTGATCCTACGGCTTCGCCGTAAGGATGAAACCCTTGAATTCACTCGGCTTCGCTCGTTCATTATATGCGATAAGCGAGCCAAAGGCGAAGCTTGAGCTTAGTACCGTTGCGTCGCCGGCGTGAGGCGAGAGCCGTACGCGCCCGCCCGGACAAGCCCGTTGCCCTTTAGTACCGCTGCGTCGCCGGCGCGAGGCGAGAGCCGTACCCTCGCCGGGCAAATGCAACCCCGGGGCGGCCTCACGGCCCCCGCTCGTTTATTCCTCCACCTCCGGCTTATCCTCCACCCGGATGTGCGTCATCAGCGCCCTGCGGTCGTCAGCCCGCGTCACGCGGACGTGGAAGATCTTGTGCCGCGACTCGTAGTCGAACGTGTCGCCGACCCGCGCCAGGCGGTCCAATACGATCATGATCCAGCCGTTGACGGTCGTCGCATCGATATCGATCTCCTCGTCAAACAGCTCAAAGAACTTCTCCACGTTGGCGCCGCCCGCGACGCTGTACGAGCCGTCGTAGAGGCGCGTGACCTCGCGCATCTCGATCGCGTCGTGCTCGTCGTAGATCTTGCCGACGAGCTCCTCGATGATGTCCTCCATCGTCACGAGGCCGGTCGTCCCGCCGTACTCGTCGACGATGATCGCGATGTGCGTCTTCTTCGCCTGCATCTTGCGGAGCAGGACGGACGCCTTGATGGATTCCGCGACGTACGCGACCGGCTTGATGTAGGATTCCAGCGCGCGGTGCTCCGCGATGACGTAGTTGTGGTAATCCTTCTGGTTGAGGACCCCGATGATGTTGTCGAGGTCGTCCTCGTAAACCGGCAGTCTGGACAGGCCCGATTCCTTGAAGATCTGCCCAACCTCCTCCAGCGACGTCCCGAGCTCGATCGCGACGATGTCCACGCGCGGCGTGATGACGTCGATCGCCTCCAGCTCGTTGAACTCGATCGCATTGGTGATGAGCTCGCTCTGCTGCTCGTCAATGCTGCCGCCCGTCTTGGCTTCCTCGACGATCGTGATCAGCTCGTCCTCCGTAAAGGTCTTGCCCGCGCCGGTGCCGAAGATGAGGCCGATCAGCTTCTTCCACTGGGAAAACAGCCAGTTGAACGGCAGAAACAGCATCATCAGCACGTTGATGATCGGCGCCGAAAAGAGCGCGAACGATTCCGCGTGCTCCTTGGCCACGTTCTTCGGCGTGACCTCGCCGAAGATCAGGACCAACACGGTGATGACGATTGTCGCGACGGTCGCGCCGTACTGTCCGTACAGCGCGATGAACAGCACGGTCGCGATCGAGGACATCGCGATATTGGCGATGTTGTTTCCTATTAATATAGTAGAGAGCAGCTGGTCGTAATTCTCCTCCAGCCAGAGGACCAGCTTCGCGTTGCGGACGTCCTCGTTGGCCATGTTCTTCATCCGGATCCGGCTGAGGGAAGTGAATGAAGTCTCCGTCGCGGAGAAGTAGGCCGAGAGGAGCAGCAGCGCTAAGATGCCGATGATGTATCCAGTCACGGTTTCTCCTTGTAGCCATCGATTTGCGTACAGCACACACAGATTTATTATACTACAGAATTGTGAGAAGAAGAAGAACAATCCGGAAAATGACGGGGATCCCGCTACACAGTAGCGGTCCCGGCCGGGGAGGGCGGCTCCGCCCGGCTCCGCGACTTCTTCCTCGCGGAATACTTCGGGCAGATGTTCAGCGACGGGATCACGGATGAAAACAATCGCCAGCTGTTTACGCACGCCTGTGCCAGCCCCCGCTACCGCGATCTCGAGGTGAAGCAGATCGCCTCCGTTCTGGACGAATCGCGCGACCTGCAGTTCGCCGCGATGACCTTTGTGCTGGATGCGGACACGGAGTTCGTCGCGTTCCGGGGA
Organism: uncultured Mogibacterium sp.; assembly: GCA_964385855.1. GTDB lineage: Bacteria > Bacillota > Clostridia > Peptostreptococcales > Anaerovoracaceae > CAYLSR01. Next base: position 1,314 of record CAYLSR010000173.1, on the reverse strand, counting down.
ACGGACGGGACGCTCGCCGGCTGGGAAGAAGACTTCAACCTGGCTTTTCTCAACGAGATCCCGGCACAGACGGAGGCCCGGCGCTACCTGGAGGCGCTGACCGAAGACCGGCAGCTTCTCCTCGGCGGTCATTCCAAGGGCGGAAACCTCGCCATCTTCAGCGCGATGACCTGCAGGCCGGACATCCGGCAGCGGATCCGGGCGGTCTACAGCCTGGACGCCCCGGGCTTCCGCGATGAGGTGATCGCCCGGTTCGCAGCGGTCCCGAAACCTCCGGTGATCCGCCGGCTTGTGCCGCAGTCTTCGATCATCGGCATGCTCCTGCAGGCGCAGGACGAATACAAGGTGGTGCAGAGCAACGCGATCAGCATCCAGCAGCACTCCGCTTACTCCTGGCAGGTCAGCGAAAGCGATTTCATCTACCTCGAGGAACTCTCCAGCCAGGGCGCCTATTTTGACCGGACGCTCCACAGCTGGTTGCTCGAGCTGGACGACGAGCACCGCGCGCTCTTCGTCCGCACGATCTTCGGCATCCTGGAGAAGAACGACCTGCACGAACTGAAGGACTTCAAGCGCCTGCGGCCATCGGACATCGCCGGCATCCTGGATTCGATCCGCGACGTCGACCGCGACACCCTCCGGACCGTCCAGAAGATCCTGGGCCTGCTCATAAAAGAAGCGGTCCGGAAGATCCCGGACCGTGAGGAATGACAGTTATAGCGGAGTAGGACAATTCGCTTTTCCGCCCCTATTCCGTTGTTTTCCATCATAAAAACAGAGAAAACAACGAATCATCCCTCTAAATCCGTTATTTTCTCTGTTTTTTCCGATTTTCTCTCAGTCTCTCCGCACAGAATGGCAGCTTCATTATAATATATCCTGCTTGCAGGAGAATATCTGCCGGTTCTGCGCACAAAAGACTGCCGTATTCAGCGATTCTCGGACTCGTACTACTCCCCCAGGATCTCCCTCGCCACATACACGCCGCTCGCCGACGCGTGCGACAGCGAGTGCGTCACGCCGCTGCCGTCGCCGATGATGTAGAGGCCCTTGTAGCGCGTCTCGAGATGCTCGTCGAGCGCGACTTCCATGTTATAGAACTTGACTTCGACGCCGTACAGCAGGGTGTCGTCGTTCGCCGTGCCCGGTGCGATCTTGTCGAGCGCGTAGATCATCTCGATGATGCCGTCGAGGATGCGCTTCGGCAGGACCAGCGACAGATCGCCCGGCGTCGCCGCCAGGGTCGGTCGCACGGTGCTGTCCGACAGGCGCTTCTCGTTGGTACAGAAGTGGAGTGATGCCACCACGAAAAGG
>CAYLSR010000172.1:0-4601 GCA_964385855.1 uncultured Mogibacterium sp. | reverse complement strand
GCCGGTCGCGACGAAGTGCATCAGGAACCCGTAGAGTCCGTCTCCGCCGAGCGCGAACGCCTGGATGATGCAGACGACGAAGGTCACGATCAGTCCGGCTGCAGGGCCGAACGCGAAGGTGGTGATGTAGATCGGGATGTCCGCCGGATCATAGACCAGGAACGGTGCCGGCGGGAACGGGATCCGGACCAGCATCAGCAGGACCAGAGAGAGCGCGGTCATCAGTGCGAGCTTGACCAGAGTATTCGTGCTGAAATTGTTGTTTTTCATAACATCTTCCTCCTTGAAAATCAATATCGGGATCGTTCGAAGTTGGAATCTGTCAGGCATTGAAAAAGGCCTCGTGTACGATTGCAGCAAGGCCATGATTACGCGAATTTGATTCTTCGTAATTGTTTCTTTCATCCGGACTATACCGTCGGTACTGGATTCTCACCAGTTCAGCAAATGCTCGCGGACTTACGGGCCTTCCCCGAATGAGCCCCGGAAACTCGCACTTTCCGGACCTCAGACGCATCTGATCCGATCACCACCGGTGTGGACTTTCACCACGCCCTGAAACAGATATTCAATTCGTTCATTATATTACTACGGAACGCTACTGAGGTCAATACTTTTCCGGCATTTTGTACCGCTTTCCTCAGATCAGGACCTTGGACAGGAAGTCCTTCGTCCGCTCTTCCTTCGGGTTTTCGAGGACCTCTTTCGGCGTCCCCTGCTCCACGATGACTCCCTCATCCATGAAGATGACCTTGTCGCCGACTTCCTTGGCGAAGCCCATCTCATGCGTGACGACGATCATCGCCAGGCCTTCCCTCGCCAGCGTCTTCATGACATCCAGCACCTCGCCGACCATCTCCGGGTCCAGCGCGGAAGTCGGTTCGTCAAAGAGCATGATTTCCGGATCCATCGCCAGCGCACGGGCGATCGCGACGCGCTGCTGCTGGCCGCCGGACAGCGACCGCGGGTAGGAACCCGCCTTTTCCAGCAGCCCGACCCGTTCCAGGAGGCCGAGCGCCTTTTTCTCCGCCTCGTCTTTTGCGACGCCCTTCACGTTGATCGGCGCGCACGTGATGTTTTCCAGCACGGTCATGTGCGGGAAGAGGTTGAAGCTCTGAAACACCATCCCCATCTTCGTGCGGATCGCGTCGATATTCTGGTCCGTTACGAGTTCTCCGTCGATGTAGATCTCACCCTTTGTCGGCTCCTCCAGGCGGTTGATGCAGCGGAGCATCGTGGATTTGCCGGAACCGGACGGTCCGACGATGCACAGCACCTCCGATTCATCGACCGACTGATCGATGCCCTTCAGCACTTCCAGGTTGCCGAAACTCTTATGCAGTCCTTTGATCTCTATCATGCTCATCTTAGTTCACCACACCTTTCATGCCCGGGTCCAGGACTCTCTTCGCGTGCTCCTGCTCGATCTTATCCTGTGAATCCGGCTTATCAGACGACTTTTCGTCCTGAGCCATCTTCTTCTCAAAATGCCCGATCAGCTTGGACAGCGGAATCGTCATCAGCATGTAGACGACCGCAACGCCGATGTACGCCGGGAACGTCTGGAACGTCGCGGCATTCCACAGCGTGCCTCTGCGCATGACCTCCACGACGCCGACGAAGCTCAGCACCGAAGTCTCCTTGATGAGCGTGACGAACTCGTTTCCGATCGCAGGAAGGATGATCTTGATTGCCTGCGGGATGATGATGAGCCGCATGGCCATCTTCTTCGGCATTCCGAGCGATCTGGCCGCCTCCATCTGCCCTTTGTCGACCGCCTGGATGCCGCTTCGGACGATCTCCGCCATGTATGCGCCGCTGTTGAGCGCGCAGACGATGATCGCCGGAATGACCAGATACGGCCATTTGAAATTCACACCGTTCGCCTGCAGCAGCTGCGGAATACCATACGCGAAGATAAACGCCTGTACGACGAGCGGCGTTCCCCGGACGACTTCGACATAGATACCGGAAATCACGCGCAGCGCCTTGTTATCGGCGAGCCGCATCAGAGCAAACAAGAGCCCGATCAGCGCGCCGCCTAGTACCGCGACCAGACTGACGCCGACCGTGACCGGGATCCCCTTGCAGGCGATCAGAAAGCCTTTAAAATAAGTTGCCAACATAGTAATTCTCCTGATTATTCTGTTTTCTCAAACGACTGTATTATAATACCATGCGTTGTATTTATATGCAACATCTTTTTTCACCTCCCTGTTCGACCGTGCCTCCCGGAGATGAAAATGAGGAGGCTGCCAGCCTCCTCTCAGGTTCAGGTCTGCTTATCAGTACGGGATCTCTTCATCCCCGAAATAATCGGCTTCACGCAGGAGCGTTCCGACCTCCCATGCCGATACACCGATCAGCGATGAAATCGAATCCACGCTGTATCCGTTTCTGGAAAGCGCCCCAACGATCTTCTTCAGTTCCTGTTCGCGGCCTTCTTTAAGACCCTCTTCACGGCCTTCTTCAAGGCCTTCTGCACGACCTTCTGCACGACATTCTGCTCGGCCTTCTGCCCGGCCCTCTGCACGACCTTCTTCCAGACCTTCTTTACGGCCTTCCGCGAGTCCTGCTTTTCGGCCCTCATTTTTCCCCTGTTCGTATCCCTCCTGATGGCCTTTTCCCCAGCCTTCTCTGAGATATTCTTTCTGGATCTCTTCCAGGAGCACGTATTCCACCTCCCATTCCCTGTGCGTTCTCGCCTTGCGCAGATCCTGCTCCAGCCTTCTTGTCAAATCGGTCGAGGGATCCATGCCGGCGATATAATCGAGAAATGCCTGTAATTCTGCCGATACCTTTCCGCGCGTCCCTGCCGCGTTCAAAAAAATCTTTGTCGCGCCGTCCTCCAGCCGCACACTCTTGTCCTCTTCACAGAGATTGCTGAATGTGTATTTCCTGAATTTCTTTCGGAAAGGATCTTTCAGACAGATGAAAATGATGTAGCTTCGCTTCAGATCCTTATAGGAATCAGTTCGCGGCACAGCTCGGGGTTGTGCATCATGATCTTGCAAAACATGAAATTGTTTGTAAACGATAACTCTTTATAACTGCTTCCTGCCATAACGGACCTCCTTTGAATAAGATGGGCTCATTATGACAGAAAGTACAGCTTTTTAAGTTGCACAGTCACAAAAAAGGACTGATTTTGTCGGATAAAAAACTGTCGTTTATCGTCAACTTATGCGAGGACTCGTTTTACAGCCTTGAGGATGTCGTCTTTCGTCATGCCGTACTTCTCCAGAAGCTGCGCCGGCTTGCCGGATTCGCCGAAGGTATCCTGCTGGCCGACCATCGCCATCCGGACCGGACAGTTCTGAACGACGACCTCCGCGACCGCGCTGCCCAGACCGCCCAGGACGGAGTGCTCTTCCGCCGTCACGATTGCACCGGTCTCGTTCGCGGCCTTGAGGATGATTTCCCGGTCGATCGGTTTGATCGTATGCATATCGATCACGCGCGCCGAGATGCCTTCCATAGCGAGCGCCTCTGCCGCCGCGAGCGCGTCCGGAACGAGGATTCCCGTCGCGATGATGGTAACATCCTTTCCATCGCAAAGGACATTGCCCCTGCCGAGCTCCAGCTCAGCATCTTCATCGTACAACACCGGAACAGCTGCTCTGCCCAGCCGGACATAGGCCGGCCCTTCCATCTTGCAGACCGCGCCGAGCAGCTTCTTCGCGCTGACGCCGTCCGCCGGATTGACGACCGTCATCCCCGGGATCTCTCTCATGAGCGCCAGATCCTCAAAGGTCTGATGGCTGGCACCGTCCTCGCCGACCGTGATGCCCGCGTGTGTCGCGCAGATCTTGACGTTCGCACCGGTGTATCCGATCGAATTGCGGATGATCTCATAAGCGCGCCCTGCCGCGAACATCGCGAACGTGCTGGCGCAGACGGTGTGACCGGACAGCGCGATGCCGGTCGCCTCCGCAAAGAGATCCTGCTCGGAAATACCGCACTGCACGAACCGCTCCGGATAGGCTTTCGCGAAGCCGTTCGTCTTTGTCGAGCCGGAAAGATCTGCGTCCATGACGACGAGCTTCGGATCTTTGGCGCCCTGCTCCACGAGGAACTGTCCGTAGGCCTCCCGGGTCGCCATCTTCTTCGTCTCTGCCATTACTGATCACCTCCCAGTTCTTCGATTGCCTGTGCCAGCTGCTCATCGTTCGGCGCCTTGCCGTGCCACCCTGCCTGATCTTCCATGAAGGATACACCGTGACCCTTATGCGTCTTCGCGATGATGACGGTCGGCAGCCCTTTGACCGCTTTTGCCTCATCAAATGCGTGGAGCAGTTCCTCAAAGCTGTGCCCGTCGACGTTGATGACGTTCCAGCCGAAGCTCCTGAACTTGGAGTCGATCGGGGTGACCTTTTTGACATCGTCCACTTTGCCGTCGATCTGAAGGCCGTTCCAGTCGACGATCGCGCAGAGGTTATCCAGTCTGCGGTGTCCGGCCGCCATGGCCGCCTCCCAGACGATCCCCTCCTGCAGTTCGCCGTCGCCGGCCAACACATAGATTCTGCCCGGCTCCCGGTCAATCTTGCCTGCCGTCGCCATGCCGACCGCGACGGAGAATCCCTGCCCGAGAGAACCGGTCG
>CAYLSR010000171.1:0-4617 GCA_964385855.1 uncultured Mogibacterium sp. | reverse complement strand
ATACGGGCTGACACCGCGCGAGATCGAGGTGGCTCAACTCACGGCTCAAGGGTTCCCAGATGTACTTGCAGTTGAGCTTCGGAATGGTCTCATCGCTGAACTGTCCGCCGATCGCGCACGGGCAGAGGATGTCGCACTCGTTGAAGTACGCGCCTTCCAGCGGAATCGCGGTGATGTCGCCTTCGTGCTCATCGACGAACTGCTGTGCTCTCGCCGGGTTGAGGTCCGTGACGTACAGCTTGATGTTCTCCTGCAGCAGGTACTCGCCCATGTACCAGCCAACTGCGCCGAGGCCGATCAGGGTGACGCTCTTGCCGTCGAGGCTCGGGTCGCCTTCCCTGAAGCGGACGGCTTCCTTCATGGTCTTGTATACGCCGTAAGCCGTCGGCTTGCCGGTCTCGCCCAGGACGGAGGTCTTCGGACCGTTGGTGTACTGCATGGAGAAGTACTCGTTCTCGACATCCGCGAGTTCGGTCGGGAAGTTCATGTCCGGACCGGTCATGGTGCGGCAGCTGTCGATGCAGAAGCCCAGGAATCCGATGTGCTGCAGGTTGTCGAGGTCGATCGGGTCCATGGTGACGGTCTGCTTGCAGCCGCCCATGTTGAGGCGCCCGGCGACGTTCTTGAAGCTCATGCCTCTGCCGAGGTTCAGGCCGTCGATGATGACTTCGATCTCTTCCTCATCCTTGTTGTGTCTGCGGATGCCGCCGGCCAGCGTCGCGTGCAGCTTGTTGTTGATGCCGAGCTTGCGAGAGTGCTGATTGGACATGTACAGGATGTCAAATCCCGCGTGGTAGTACGCTTCGATCCCGAAGTGCCTGCCCTTGCGGATCAGCGTCTGGATCTCATCGAGGTAATCTTCGAGATCGTACTTCGCGAACAGCTCCCGGACCTGCTTCGTGTTGTAGTAGACGACGTCATCGGTCAGGATGCTCTCCACGTAGAACTCCTTGTTGTACTTCGTCCAGTCGAGGTCCGGCTCCCACTGCTTCAACGCTTCCATCGTGAAGTGATCCGTCTTGTAGTCGTAACGGATCTTGAGCGTGGTGAGCCCTTCTGCCTTCATCGGTACTGTGATACTGCGCTTCATGGTTTTATCCTCCTCATTCATTTTCGTGCGCTATATTTTATGTTCTATGTTGTGTGCACACTTAATATACCTTTCTTTTTCCTGTTTGTCAAGACCGTTTTCGGAGAATAATTCCGAACAATTAAAATAACGCAGTGCCCTTCATCGGAACTGCGTTCTGCTGCCATGTCCTGGCGGCCGTTCAGCAGAGCACCTCTTCGTAATGCTCATCGTAATGCTCTTCCAGCAGCCGGCGGACTTGTTCGTACTCCCCTATCCGCACCGCATCGATGAGCGCAAGGTGCTCCCGAAGCTTCTTTTCCTGATTGTTCTTCTCCTTCCAGTAGGTGTAGCGGACATAGAGATACAGCAGGTAGTTGTTCGCATCGAAGATGCTGAGGAGTTTTTTGTTGCCGGTGATCTCCACGAAGCTCCGGTCGAACAGGAGCGTTTTCCGGATGTATTCGTCCTGATTGCCGCTCTCCCGCGCGATCAGCTGGTCCCGGTATCGCATCTGCAGCATCTCCTCCAGGTCCCGGTCCCTGCCGTCCTTGTGCGCGAAATAGTATCCGCCGAGAAGCAGGAGCAGGATCGTCTCATTCAGTTCAATCATGAGCTCTTCGCTGAGCTCGATCACCCGGAACTTGTTGTTCAGGCTCGTCGTCAGGAGCCCCTCTGCCGTCAGCATGGTCAGCGCCTCGCGGATCGGCGTATTGCTGATGCCGAGCTCCTGCGACAGCGGCAGGATCCGGATCTCCTCCCCCGTCTTGTAGTACCCGTCAAAGATCCTTTCCTTGATGAGGTCATAGACCTGATCCTTCATACTGGAACGCCGGATCATATTCATCTTCTTTCTTTCCCCAATCTAATCTGTTTAAAAGTGCGGTATAGTAACTATGCACACTCCATAGTTACTATACCGCACCCTGCTCTTTCTTGCAACCCTTTTTTACTCCGCCTCGTGTTTCCCTTCCCCACGGATCAATCGGTAGATCCAGACAACCAGCGCCCGCGCGACAGCGAAGATCACGAACATGTAGAGGAAGCCCATGATCCCGGCCTGCATGTCCTCGAATTCCATGGAACCCGTGCCGCTGAGCCACTGTCCGATCTCCACGGCGAACGTGATGACGATGACCAGCGTCATCGCGTAGACGAAGGCGATGGTGAGGAAGTGGCCCCGCTTGCCCAGCAGCGTGATGAAGGCGTAGGAAACCAGCAGGATTGCCATGCCGGTGAGCCCCATCACCACGAAGTGCAGGGTCTTGTCCGAGTACATGTAGGCTGCCCCGTCGTTGAGGGTCATGATCCAGTCATGGACCCGGGCGACGAAATAAATCATCCGATATAACAGATCGACCATGATCCGCTCCTTTCCGGTCTGTGCAGGGGCCGGCCTTCAGCGGCCGCAGGCCGCCTCGCTTCCCTGCTTCTGATGTCAGCGGCGATAGATCTGCGTCTCCGTGATGACGGCGTCCATCCGGACGTCCTCCCGGTCCGTCTGGATGTTGCCCAGGATCAGCCGGTCGAAGCAGAGCGCCATCTTAAAGCACCTCGTACCCGTCAGATAGCGGTCGTAGTAGCCCGCGCCGTGCCCGAGCCGGTTGCCCCTCGCGTCGCAGGCGACGCACGGGACGATCGCCAGATCGATCTCCTCCGGCGGCACCGTCTCCGCCTCCGGCAACGGTTCTAGAATGCCGAACGGCCCGGAGCGCCATTCGCTGTCCTGCGCGATACGCTTCGCGTCCATCCGGGTCTCCGGAAGGCAAAGCGGAACGCAGACGGTCTTGCCGTCCGCGAGCGCCTGCGCGATCAGCGCATCCGTCGCGGGTTCCTCCCGCATGCTGCGGTATACGAAGACCGTCTCCGCGCTCCGGTACTCCTCCGACGCGAGCACCTGCTCCGCGATGAGCCGGCTGCCTTCCGTCAGGTAGTCCTCGGTGAGGCCCTCCCGGATCTCCTTGCACCGGCCGCGGAGGATCTTCTTGTTCGCGGCCGTTCGGTTCCGCACCAGGCTCTCGCCCTTCGCGGAGAACATGTTGATCATTCGCTCGTTCATTTCAAGTCTCCCTTATCCTGCCACAGATTTCTGTTGGAATCATGTGCGGCCGTTGACGTTCTGAAGATGTCTGCGTCACGGGAACGTCACCGATCCCTACCGATAGCCGTCCGGATTGTCGTGCTGCCAGTGTCAGGAATCCCTGCACATATCCGCCAGGTCGCGCTTCGCTTCCCAGCCGAGGACTTCCCGGGCCTTGTCAACTTTGGCGTAGAGCGCCGGCAGATCGCCCGCACGGCGGTCTCCGATGACGTACGGCACGTCCGCACCGGTCTCCCGGATGAACGTCTTCACGATGTCGAGCACGCTGTACGGCTTGCCGGTGCCGAGGTTGAAGATCTCCGTGGAGAACTCGTCCCCGTGCTCTTCGATGTACTGTACGGCCTTGACGTGGCCCTCCGCCAGATCCATGACGTGGATGTAGTCCCGGAGGCAGGTGCCGTCCGGCGTGTCGTAATCCCCGCCGAACACCGTGAGCTTCTCGCGCTTGCCGACCGCCACCTGCGTGACGAACGGCATCAGGTTGTTCGGGATCCCCTTCGGGTCTTCGCCGATCCTGCCGGATTCGTGCGCACCGATCGGATTGAAGTACCGGAGCAGGACGACGTGCATCGCCGGGTCTGCCGCCGCGGTGTCGGTCAGGATCTGTTCGATCATGTGCTTGGTCCAGCCGTACGGGTTGGAGCAGGTGCCTTTCCGCGACTGCTCGGTCAGCGGGACTTCGTTCTCCGACCCGTAGACCGTCGCGGAGGACGAGAAGATAATGTTGTGCACCCCCGCCTTGCGCATGCCTTCCAGCAGCGAGAGCGTCGTGTCGAGGTTGTTCCGGTAGTACTCAAGCGGCTTCTGCACGGACTCGCCGACGGCCTTGAAGCCGGCAAAGTGGATCACGCAGTCGATCCCGTCCGAGAGGAGCTCCGCGGTCTTCGCCGCGTCCTTGAGGTCCGCCTCTACGACCGGGATGCTCTTGCCTGTCAGCTCTTCGACCCGGCGGATCGATTCCGGCGAACTGTTGCTGAAATCATCCGCGACGACGACGTCATAACCCGCCTCCGCGAGCGCGAGCGCGGTGTGCGATCCGATGTAGCCGGCACCGCCGGCCAAAAAAACTTTCATATGAAAACCTCCTTGGTGATGATGGTTGTGTCTATCGACACCCATAAAAAATGTTGTCTAACGCTTGTATTTCAGGGGTTTGCGTTCTTTTTGCAAAAGAAATGAGCAACACCCCCTTTTTTCTGTATAGCAGATGAAACCTACATCAAAGTGCGAGGCATCAAAGGCTATGTCTGGCTCATCATGGATGCCGTGAAGCGTTCCATCCTCGGATACCGATGCTCGGATAACCGGGGCGTCGGTGCATGCATCCTCACCATGCGGCAGGCTTTGAAGCACTTCAGAGATAAGCTCCCTGAAGGTTTCAGATTCATTGCCATGAAAAGCGCTATGAAGTCATCGGTTTGACCGATTATAAGCTACGTGATCTGAC
>CAYLSR010000170.1:0-4663 GCA_964385855.1 uncultured Mogibacterium sp. | reverse complement strand
GCCCGTTTGGTCAGGGCGGTGCGAACTTCCGGTTCTGAAAGCGTCCGGAAGATGCTGATCCCGTAAGACCGGCCGTACGCCTGGATCGCCGCGAGGCTCTTGGCGCCGATCCCGCGCTTCGGTTCGTTGATCACCCGGAGCATGGCGACATCGTCGTCCGGGTTCTCGATGAGGCGGAGGTAGGACATCATGTCCTTGATCTCCTTCCGGTCGTAAAAACGCAGTCCCGCCAGCACCCGATACGGGATGCCCCGGAAGGAAAAACTTCTCTTCAAAACTTCTCGATTGCGAATTCTTTCGGTACAGGACGGCCATATCCGCATACCGGAAGCCCTCCCGGTGCAGCCGGTCGATTTCCTGGCCGACGTACCAGGCCTCCTGTTTTTCGTCCGGCAGGCGCCGGTAGGTGATCGGCGCGCCGTCCGGCTTTTCCGTCCAGAGCGTCTTGCGCTTCCGCCCCTGATTGTTCCGGATCACCGAGTTGGCCAGTCCCAGGATGTTGCCGTCAGACCGGTAATTCTGTTCCAGCCGGATCACCGCCGTCTCGGGAAAATCCTTCTCGAAATCCAGAATGTTCCGGATATCCGCACCCCTCCACTGGTAGATGCACTGATCATCGTCCCCGACTACGCACAGATTGCGGCGCGCGGCTGCCAGCAGATGGATGAGCTTGTACTGCAGATAGTTGGTATCCTGATATTCGTCGACCATGATGTAACGGAACCGGTTCTGATAATACGCAAGCACCTCCGGCGCGCACTCCAGGACCCGGACGCCGTTCAGGATCAGGTCGTCGAAATCCATCGCGTTATTGCGAAGCATCTCGCGTTCGTAGGCCGCGTAGACCTTGTGGATCTTTTCCGCCTGGAAATCTCCGGCGTTGTTCCTGTAATAGGCCTCCGCATCTTCCTCGCGCTCCTTGCACTTGCTGATCACGCTCATCAGCATCGCGGGAGAATACATCTTTTCGTCGATGTTCAGTTCCTTGCAGATCCGCTTGATGAGCGCCTTTTTGTCGGTTTCATCGTACACGGTAAAACCGCTCCGGTACCCGAGCACTTCCCCGTGGAACCGGAGGATCCTGAGGCACATCGCATGAAATGTCATGATCCACATGCCCCGGGTGTTCGGGACCAGCCGCTCCACGCGGCTCCGCATCTCGCCCGCGGCCTTATTGGTGAAGGTCACCGCCAGGATCTGAAACGGATCCACTCCCTGCTCGATCATCCAGGCGATCCTGTGTGTCATGGTCGTCGTCTTGCCGCTGCCCGCTCCGGCGAGGATCAGCAGCGGCCCCTCGATGTGCTGCACCGCCTTTTGCTGTTCTGCATTGAGATTGCTGAGATCCATTTCCATCCTTTCCGACCCTCGGATCAGGTCTTTTCCTTTCGCTGCCGGGATGACTCCCCGCAAGCACTACTCCGTCTTTGAATACTTTTCTTCGATTGCCGTGATCTTATCCACGCGCCTCGCGTGCCTGCCGCCCTGGAATTCCGCATTGAAGAACGCGTCCACGATCATCTTGGCGAGTTCCGTTCCGACGACTCTCGCGCCCATCGCGATGATGTTGGCGTTATTGTGTTCGACCGTCAGCTTGGCCGAGTACGGCTCGCTGCAGACAGCGGCCCGGATCCCCGGCACCTTGTTCGCCGCCAGCGAGATCCCGATCCCCGTTCCGCAGACGAGCACGCCCTTGTCCACTTCTCCGGCCTTGATCGCCTCCGCGACTTCGAGCCCCTTCTCCGGATAATCCACCCGGTTCTCCGGCGAGTCCGTCCCGTAGTCGACGCATTCATATCCCTGCGCCGCCAGGTGTTCCTTGAGGATATTCTTTAATTCTACTGCCGCGTGATCGCAGCCAAATCCGATTTTCATGTTGCTCCCTCCTGATTCTGATCGGGGATCCTCCGGTTTCTTCCTGCTCCGGCATTTGCCGAAACCGACCAGATAAATACCCAGTTAATCATACCACGAAAAGAGGGATGTGGCAATGCCGCATCCCTCAAGTTACCCGTTTGTACGACCTCCTCAGAGGAAATCCTCCGCGTTGTCGGCCGTGATGACGACCCCGTAGACCGGCGTCTTTTCCGGAGAAACGGAAGCTGTGTAGCTTTCCGGGTTGTTAACGGCGTCGGTGAGAAGTTCAAGGGACTTCGCGCCGATCGCAGCGGGGTCCAGCGCGACGGTAGCGGTGAATCCGCCGTCCTTAACAGCCTGTATCGCGGACGCGTCACCCCCCGTACCGCAGAGCAGAATGTCACCGGTCATGCCGGCGTTCTCGATCGCGGTCATGACACCCTGCGCCATTTCGTCGCTGCAGCAGTAGATCGCCTTCAGTTCCGGATACTGCCGGATCCATGTCGCAGCGGCATCCATCGCCTTCTGCTCATCCCAATCGCAGGCCTGAGATCCGATCAGGGTCATGCCGGCTTCCTCGAAGCCCTGAAGTGCACCGTTCCTGCGGTCTTCAGAGGATCTGTTTCCTTCGGCACCCTCGATGATCGCAACTTCGGAGCCGGATTCGAGCATCGAGCACAGATAATCAGCACCGCTCCTGCCTGCCGCGACGTTGTCGGAAGCGATATACGCAGTGCACGTAGCGCCCTGCGTTTCCATCTCCACCACATCGAACTGCTCGTCGATGTTGACGATGACGATGCCGGCATCATTTGCCTTCCTGACGCTGGAGATCATGTTGATGCTGCTGCACGGCGCGATCGCGATGCCGGCATACTCGCCGGAGTCGATCATGGACTCGAGGAGGCTCAGCTGCCCCTCCGTGTCATCTTCGCTCTTCGCTGTCCGGAGATCCACATCGAGACCGTTCTCTTCCGCGTAGGCCTTTACGCCGTCCGCCATGGTGCTCCAGTACGGAGTCTCTTCCGACTTCAGAATGACGCCGTACTTCACGCCGCCGCCTTCTTCTCCGCCGGAATCGCCGGAGCCCGAGTCGCCGCAAGCCGTAAAGGCAAATACCATTGTCAGCGACATCAGAAGTGCGAGTAATCTTTTCATCTTCTCTTTTCCTTTCTTAAATGTATAAAAAAGGTGCTGTGCAGTTGCCGCAGTGCGTCTGTGACCTGATTTGATGTGCCTGAATGGCTCCGGTTCAGGACTGACGCATCGCGTCAAAGAAGAGCATGCAGCCGCCGAGGACGCCGTTTGTCTGTGACTCGCTCGCATAGAGGATCCGGATCGGTGAAGTGACTCTGGACCTCGCGCGGATCTCCGATTCCAGAAGCTCCAGCGGGAAGTCCTTCATGCTGATCACACCGCCGCCCATCAGGATGCAGTCCGGATCGAGGATCGTGATCTCCGTCGCGATCGGGAGCGCGCAGTCCTTGACGAACCGAATGATCCGCGGGTCGTCCCCGTGCTTCGTAAAGACCTCTCCGATGTGACAGTCCGGGAACTCCCTCGCGGTCAGCTCCGCGAGACACTGTCCGCAGCATCTCGTCTCGACGCACCCGACTTTCCCGCAATTGCAGACATCCGTGACGCCGTAGAGCGGCACATGGCCGAGCTCTCCGGCAACCCCGTGGCTGCCGTTGTGGATCCGCCCGTTGATATAGAGCGCGTTGCCGAAGCCGGTCCCGATGTAAAAGGCCAGGATCGTCCGGTCGCCGTCCGGATCGAGGTCCATCGTCCGGATATCGTGCATCAGCAGGAAATTGACGTCGTGCCCGACATACACCGGAAGCCCTGTCGCCTCGGAAATCAGTCTGCCAAGCTCGCAGTTCTCGATCCAGCGGACTTTAGGAATGGAATAAACGGTGCTGTGGTCCTTGCTGACCTGACCCGGCACGCCGACCGCGATCCCGCAGACGGGAATATCCGCGTTCCGGTCCAGATAGTCCCGGATCACCTGTATCAGCCTGTCGACGCCGCTGCCTTCTCCGCCGAGCGTCTCGCGGCAACCGTAGCGTTCAAACCTGCTGAGCGCATACGCCCGGTCCACGATGCCCATGCGGAAGTTGGTACCGCCTATGTCGATACCGAGTACATGCTGTCCACCCGCTGCAGTGAAATCATCCATAAAAGATACTCCTCTTATTATCGTCATCTGTAGAATATGATACCGTATGATTCCTTTTTCTGTCAAGTTCCGCAGGGCGGATGTGCCGGACCGGGTCTTCCAGCATCCGTGCCAAAAGCTTCCTGTATTGCCCATGGTTCTCCGCCGCCCCTCCGGCTTGCAGGGATTAATTCGGACTATTAACGAGATTAAACAATGTAAAAGTTGACTATTCGTCGGCACGGTGTTAATATTTACTCAAAGGCGCTTTTGCGTCGAAAAATAATTAAGGTTTTTTTATAAGGAGAAGGAAATGGCTAATTTATCTCAAAAGTACATTGACATTGCTAAGGCAAAGAACCCTGGCGAACCTGAATTCATTCAGACTGTTGAGGAAGTCCTGACTTCTATCGAGCCTGTTCTGGAAGCACATCCGGAATATATATCAAGGCCGGTCTGATCGAAAGACTGATCGAGCCTGAAAGAGGCGTTCAGTTCAGAGTTCCTTGGGTTGATGACAACGGCGTTGTTCAGGTCAACAGAGGCTACAGATTCGAGTTCTCCAGCGCACTCGGACCTTACAAGGGCGGAATCCGTTTTGCTCCGAACGTCTATCCGGGAATCCTGAAATTCCTCGGCTTCGAGCAG
>CAYLSR010000169.1:0-4672 GCA_964385855.1 uncultured Mogibacterium sp. | reverse complement strand
GCCAGCTGAGCTAATCGCCCGTATTTTTTACCGCCCAATTATATTAACATCCCCACCCTGTGGTGTCAAGGACTTTTTTGAATATTTTCGGGCGGCTTTTTCTTTGTTTCTTTACTCCCCTTCCGTCAGCATACTGGCCAGCGAGTCGTCCGCAAAGAAGGTGTTGGCATTGTAGAGGAACAGGACCTGCGTCACGCCTTCGACCGAGATGAGGTCGTCCAGGTTCTCGAAATAGTACCGCGGATCGACGACCACGATCTCCCGGTAGTACTGGGTCAGAAACGGGATCAGGCTGTTGGCGTAGGAATCCTTGACGATCAGGAGGCGCTCTTCGCTCTCCACCGGTGTCTTGATCGTGTACATCGGATGGTTGCTGCCACCGAAGACCGTGTAGGCGTCTTTGTCCTCGAGGTTGTCGACCTGGTAGAACTCCGTGGTCTTGGTCTGCGAGTCGGCATAGTAGATGACTGAATCCAAATAATTGTCGTAATCGACCGGGAGGTAGATCCGGATCTCGTCCGACAGGCCGTTGACGAAGCCGCTCTTGGACGCAAGGGTGCCCGTGAAGTTGTTCTGCACCACGTACGGTTCAAAGGCCAGCGGTTCGTCGCCGGTCAGCTCCGTGATGAGCTGCCGGTATGCCAGGTAGGCACCGCCGGTGGTCCAGTGGTGGTCGGTCCGGTAATAGAGCTGGACTTTGTCCTTCGCTTCGCGGAAGCGGTCCCTTACGTCGATGGTCCAGAAGCCGGCTTCGGCAGCGGCCTCGAAGAATTCGTCCATGTAACGGTCCTGATCGGCCAGCTGAACGGTCGCCGGGAGCTTGTCCGAAAGGATGTTGCCGGCGTTCGGCGCCAGCAGGAAATACATCGGGATATCCGGGTAGCGCTCCTGGAATGCGGCGAGCGCCTCCTCCGTCTTCTGAAGTTCCTGCGCGTCCGGTACGGTCAGCGCCTCGATCAGGTACTGATCTTTCGCCAGATAGACCCCGTTGTTTTCGAGTTTGCCTGCCGTCCGGTCCGCCGCGGTCTTGATGCGGATGAAGCCGTTCCGGAACAGGAACTGGTCGTTGACGTAATCCTCGAGGTCGCTTTCCAGGCGGCCGTCGAGGTATTCATAGAGGTTGAAGTCCGGCAGCTCCTGGAGCATCCGGTTTTCGACAGACGAAAAAGACCGGTCCGGCACGAGGATGCTGCCGGCCATTGCCACGGTGATGAACAGGATGAAACACAATCCCGTGAATGCCTTGTTCGCCTTCTTTTTCATCGTGCTCCTTTCAGAAGCGGAAGTACAGGAACGGATTGTAGGATCCGTAGATCAGATACGAGACCGAGACGACCAGCACGATCATCGAAAGACCCGTCGTCAGCACACTTGCTTTGCGGCTGAAGCCGTCGAACTGCCGGATCGGCCACGGGGTCGACAGCAGCGCGGAGACCGCGAGCAATCCTCCGGCGCTCCGCAGGAAGTACAGGGTCTTGACGTTCCAGAGCGCCGCGCCGCCGATGCCGAACATGCTGCCGAGGTATGCCAGCATCTGCGTCATGTCCGTGATGCTGAAGAACACCCAGCCGATCACGACGATCAGCATCGTGTAGAGGTGCCGCACGGCCGCCGGTGCCCTTTCGAGCCGCTCGCCGTAAACGTACTTCTCCAGCACCAGCAGGACGCCGTAATAGACGCCCCACAGGACGAAATTCCAGCTGGCGCCGTGCCAGAGTCCCGTCAGCGCCCAGACGATCATCAGGTTGAAGACGTGCCGCGGCACGGTGACGCGGTTGCCGCCGAGCGGGATGTAGACGTAGTCCCGGAACCAGGAGGACAGCGACATGTGCCACCGGCGCCAGAATTCCGTCACGGTCTTCGAGATGTACGGGTAGTTGAAGTTCTCGTTGAATTCGAACCCGAACATCTTGCCGAGGCCGATCGCCATGTCCGAGTAGCCGCTGAAGTCGAAGTAGATCTGGAAGGTGTAGGCCAGGATGCCGATCCAGCAGGACGCAACCGAAGCCTGCTCCGCCGGCAATGCCGTCACGGCCGCGTAGAGCGCGCCGAGGTTGTTCGCCAGCAGGACCTTCTTGCCGAGGCCGAGGATGAACCGCTCCGCGCCGGCACCGAACTTCTGCATGCTGTGCCGCCGGCGCTCCAGCTGGTGTTCCACGTCCCGGTATTTGACGATCGGGCCCGCGATCAGCTGCGGGAACAGAGACAGGTAGACCGCGAACGTCAGCAGATTTCTCTGCGGGCGGACCGTCCCGCGGTAGACGTCGACGATGTAGGACATCGCCTGGAACGTGTAGAACGAGATGCCGATCGGCAGCGCCAGCGCGCTGTAGCGGAAGTGCGCGCCCGAGATCTGGTTGAGCGTATCCATCGCGAATCCGTAGTACTTGAAGAACCCCAGGATGAAGAGATTGACGATCAGCGCGAAGACCAGCGCGTGCTTCCCGCTGCCGCCCCGCTCCTGCTCACGGGCGATCTGCAGCGCCAGCGCGTAGTTGAAGACGATGCTGTAGATCATCAGGGCCACGTAGACCGGTTCTCCCCAGCTGTAGAAGAGCAGGCTGGCGCAGAGCAGGACCGCGTTCCGGACCTGCCGGTGACGCTTCGGGATCACGTAATACAGCCCCAGCGTGAGCGGCAGGAAGTAAAAGAGGAAGATGACACTGCTAAACAGCATTGCGGAACACCTCCTCATAAGGCGCCGTATCCGGAGCCACGCAGTAGAACAGGAAGTTCCCGCGCAGGATCACGACCGCGTTCTTCAGCATCTTGACCTGCTCCGGTCCGTAGCCCTCGAAGGCCTGGATCTGGTCGTCGATCCGGGTCTGCACGGCGTCCCTGGCCGGGGACAGATCCTCCTTGTCCCGCGCCTTGAGGACCAGCAGTTCTTCCACGCCGAGGGCTTCCCCGCTCTTGTAATAGACGAAGGAATCGTAGCTGCCGGCATCGATGTCGAGGAACTGCAGCAGTTCGCGGGCCGAACACTCCTGCAGCGCGGTCACCTCCGTCGAGGCGCGGAGCTGCTCGTCGATTCCGCTGACAGCCACGTCCTCGGCGCCTGCTCTGCTGTAAACAAGGCACAGAAAAGCCGCCAGGACCGCCACAAGGACGATCCGGACGAGGAGATCCGCCAGCCGGCCGTGATTCTGCTTTTGCGTTTCTTCGTTGTTCATCGCGTTTATTTCTTTTTGATCGGCGTCCGGGCTTCCCGCAGCATGCGGTCCATCCAGTACGGATAGTAGTCGGAGCTCGCGTGGATCCCGTCTCCCGCGTAGAGCTCCGGGTGTTCCGGCAGGATGTCGGAGGCATCGATGTATTTGATGCCGAGATCATCGCACATCTCGATGATCGCTTTGTTGTAGGTCTTGTAACGGCCGACCGAGTGGTTCCAGCTGATCGCCTCTTCCGTCGGCGTGGAGATGCTGCAGACGAAGACGGCGGTACCCGGCGAATCCTCGCGGAACTGTTCGATCAGCTCCTTGTACCGTTCGATGAAGAGATCGACGTTGTCGCCGTAGTTTCCCATGTCGTTCATGCCGAACGCGAAGAACGCGGTCTTCGGGTACGTCGCAGCCGCGTTTTTGAACAGGTCGTCCGCCCAGACGACGGAGGCGCCGATCTCGCTGAAGACCTGCTCGGACGACAGCCATCCATAGACGGACAGCCCCTCGGTGAGCGAATCCCCCACGATGACGGTGTTCTTGAAGCGCTTCCGGTAGCGCGCCCGCAGGCTGTCCGCGGACTGGTTGGCCAGGCTCTCCTCGTCCAGCTTGTCGACAGCTTTCTCGATCGCCGCGACCTGCGCGATCTGGAAGGACATCACCCGGTCGACGTTCTGCTCCATCACCTTGGAGTCCACGTCCGTCGTCGCGTTGTAGCGCATCAGATTGAACGCAAAGAAACTCAGCACTGCTGCCAGCAGCAATGCTGAGAGGAGATTTCCCTGTGGCCGCTCCGGCGGAGCGGACTGATTCCATTCAACCTGTTTTACTGTCATGCTCTATATCGTAACGCAAATCAGCAGAACAATCAACCGGTTGCAGAATTGTTTCGAATTTAATTACAGCGACGGATTGAACAGCTCCATCCTGCCGACCCTGTCGAACGCCTCGCCGAGCTCTTCGCAGCCGACCGTGCAGGCGATCCGGAGGAAGCCTTCTCCGCAGGTGCCGAACGCATTCCCCGGGAGCATCAGGACGTGCGCCTGCTCCAGGATGAGATCGGCGACCTCCATGGACGTCAGGCCGGTGTCCTTGATGTTGATGAAGAGATAGAAGCTCCCCTTCGGCGGATATATGACGTGCATGTTCTTGAGCGCGTTGATCCGCTCTGCCGCGTAATACGCTCTCTTTCTGTACTCCGCGACCATCGCCGGCTGGAACTCCTTGCGGTTTTCGTACGCCGCGATCGCCGCGCGCTGGTTCGGAGCCGGCGCGGTGAAGACGACGTTCTCGTTGATCGCCTGGATGACGCGGATGAGGTAGTCCGGCGCGATGATGTTGCCGATGCGCCAGCCGGTCATCGTGAAGTTCTTAGAGACCGAATTGATGATGATCGAGCGCTCCCGCATGCCCGGCAGGGACGCGAACGGGATGAACGGATTCTGAGAGCTGAACGCGGTGTAGATGTCGTCGCAGACCTCGATGAGGTCGTGCTTCTCGACGATCCGCGC
>CAYLSR010000168.1:0-4699 GCA_964385855.1 uncultured Mogibacterium sp. | reverse complement strand
CGAGGCGTATGCGCCTCCGAAATCGGCGCCTTGCGAAACAACCGGGCAAAAGTTTCGCAAACAGGCTTCCGGCGAGGCGCATGCGCCTCTGGAACCGGCACTTTGCGAAACAATCGGGCAAAAGTTTCGCAAACGGGCTCCCGACGAGGCGCATGCGCCTCTAAAACCGACACTTTGCGAAACCCACTCGCTCCCGATGCGCATGCGCAACAATCATCTGCCCGCTCGACCGGGAGTATAGCGCCCGGGCAGGGTTTTCCCTCTGTGCTTTTGCCGCGGGATATGGTATGATTACATCAAAGACTAATCATATAATGGGAGGTCCGGATGAAGATCAAACTGAGTTTAGGCCAGAAGCTGCCATACAAAGAAGTCGAAGTCAAAAAAGGGACGACGATCGAGGCACTTTACCGGGAGCACCGGGAGGAAATGAAGTATGATTCGTTCGGCGCGATGGTCGGTAATGATCTGATGCCGCTGAGTTTTGCGCTGGAAAAAAGCTGCAAGGTGCAGCTGCGGGACATCCGGTTCAAGCCGGTCTTCCTGATCTACCAGAACAGCCTGAATTTCCTGTTCCTCAAGGGGCTCTATGATGTCATGGGGCCGAAGGTCGCGGCGGAAGTGGTCACTTCGGTCGATGACGGGATCGTCTGGCTGATCGACGCGGAGTACGATGAGGATACCGTTGCGAAGATCGCGTTCCGCATGCGCGAGCTGGTTTCGCTCGATCTGCCGATCGAATCGAGGACGGTGACGGAGCAGGAATTCTGCGAGATCCTGATGAAGCAGGGGATGGAGCAGCAGTCCCGAGCGCTCCGGGATGTCGGTGAAGGGCATGAGGCGGCGCTGTATACGCTGGATGACTTCAGCGACTATTTCTATACGTGGATGGTGCCTTCGACCGGGTATCTCCGCAAATTCGAGGTGCTCAAGTACCGGGACGGCATCCTGCTGCGCACGCCGCAGCCGGGCAATCCGAACGAGATCCCGGACTTCGTCGACAACTACATCATGTTCAACGCGTTTAAGGAGCAGCGCCACTGGAACGACCTCCTGGGGATCCGTTACGTTGCCGACATCAACGACAAGATCCGCGCGAAGGATTACAAGACCATGGTCCAGCTTTCCGAGGCGCTCCACGACAAGAAGGTCGTGGACATCGCCGATGAGATCACCGAGAAGGGCAAGCGCGTGATCCTCATCCTGGGGCCGTCGTCCTCGGGCAAGACCACGTTTGCGAAGCGCCTCAGCATCCAGCTGATGGTCAACGGGCACCGTTCGCTGTACCTCGGGACGGACGACTACTTCGTCGAGCGCTCGGAGACGCCGAAAGACGAGTTCGGCGAATACGACTTTGAGAGCATCGAGGCGCTCGACGTCGAGCTGTTCAACAAGCAGATGAAAGAACTGCTCGAGGGCAAGGAAGTCGACATGCCGGTCTTCAATTTCCTGACCGGTCAGAAGGAATACGGGCACCGCATCACGCGCCTGGAAGAAGGGCAGCCGATCATCATCGAGGGGATCCACTCCTTCGACAGCCGCCTGACCAAGTCGCTGCCGGAAAAAGACAAATACTACATCTACATCAGCCCGCTGACCCAGCTCAACATGGACGCGCACAACCGCCTGCCGACGACCGACCTCCGGCTGGTCCGCCGGATGGTCCGGGATGCCCGGACGCGCGGGCATGACGCGGAATCGACCTTCAAGCTCTGGCACAAAGTCCAAGCTGCGGAGGTGAAGAACATCTTCCCGTACAGCAACAAGGCGGATGTCTTCTTCAACACGGTCCACGTCTACGAACTCTCCGTGCTCAAGAAGTACGTCGTCCCGCTGCTGGAGACGGTCAAGCCGGAGAGCGAAGAGTATTATGATGCCAAGCTGCTGCTCCGGTTCTTCGGCCTCATCGAAGACCTCGACGACGAGAGCGTCCTGGCGGCGGACTCGATTTTGAGGGAGTTCATCGGAGGAAGCACCTATGCGTGATCCGGTCCGTGTCGGCTTCCACACGCTGGGCTGCAAGGTCAACCAGTACGAGACGCAGGCGCTCCGCGAGGCGTTTACGAAACTGGGTGCGGTCACCGTCCCGGAAGGGGCGCCGGCGGACATCTACGTGATCAACACCTGCACGGTGACAAACATCGCGGACCGTAAGTCCCGGCAATTCATCCGCCGGATGAAAGCGCTCTGCCCGGACGCCGTGATGGTCGCGACGGGGTGCTACGCGCAGGTCTCCGCCGAGGCGCTGGAAGACATGCCCGAGGTGGACCTGATCATCGGCAACAGCCTCAAATCCGAAATCCCGGAGCGGGCGCTCGCACTCCTCCGGGAGCGTGAAGCCGGGCAGGCGGAGGGCCTTCGCCCGGAAGTCCGCCTTCTGTCGTACGCGGAGCTGACGCGGTATGAGGACATGGGCCTCATCACCTCTGGCGGCGGCGAGATGAGCCGCGCATATATCAAGATCGAAGAGGGGTGCAACCGCTTCTGCGCGTACTGCCTGATCCCGTACGCCAGAGGACGGATCAGAAGCCGCGATCCGGAGGAGATCCTCCGGGAGGCGGAGCTGCTGCTCCAAAAGGGCTATCACGAGCTCGTCCTGACCGGGATCAACACCGCCCTATACGGCCGGGAGCCGGAATTCACTTTTGACCGCGAGCCGGGCGAGGAGGACATGGAGCCGCTCGAGGCTCTGATCCGCCGGCTGGACCGGATGGACGGGGACTTCCGGGTCCGCCTGAGTTCGCTGGAGCCGACCGTCGTCGACAAGCAGAACGTCGAGCGGATCGTCCGCTACGGCAGGCTGTGCCGGCACCTCCACCTATCGATCCAGAGCGGGAGCACTTCGGTGCTGGAGCGGATGAACCGCCACTACACGGCGGAGGAATACCTCGCGATCGTCCGCGCGCTCCGGGAGTACGACTCGCTGTACGGCATCACGACCGATATCATCGTCGGCTTCCCCGGGGAGACCGAAGCCGAGTTTGAAGAGACACTGGAAGCGGTGCGCCGCGCGGGCTTCGGACGCGTGCACATCTTCCGGTATTCGAGGCGCAAAGGCACCGCGGCCGTCCGCCTGCCGGATCCCGTGCCGGGGCCGGTCGCCGCGGAGCGGGCCGCGCGGCTGGAAGAAGTCGCCCGGCAGTCCGCCGAGGCGTTTGACCGCGCCAACCTCGGGACGGTCCGGACCGTCCTCGCGGAGGAGCGCGAAGGGGACTATATGCTGGGCTACACCGGGAACTACATCCGGACGGCGGTGTACGATCCGGATGGCCGGATCGCGCCGGGCGCGCTCGTGCGCGTGAAGCTCACCGGCCTGACGGAGGACGGCTGCCGGGCGGAGCCCGTGGAGTGAAAGAAATAAAAATCGGCTGCCGGAGGCGCCGGGAAAGGAGTTAAGATGAGCGATTGTATTTTCTGCAAACTCGCGAACGGTGAGATCCCGACCGACATGGTCTATGAGGACGACAAGATCGCATGCTTCCGCGATGCCTCGCCGCAGGCGCCGGTGCACTGCCTGATCGTGCCGAAAGTCCACATCCGGTCGCTGGATCAGCTGCAGCAGGAGCATTTCGAGCTGATGGGGCACATCATGTTCAAAGTCCCGGAGATCGCGGCGAAGGAAGGCCTGGAGAACGGCTACCGCGTCGTCATCAACACCGGTGAGGACGGCGGACAGACCGTGCCGCACCTGCACGTGCATCTGCTCGGCAAGCGCTTCATGCAGTGGCCACCGGGCTAAAGCACCGGAATCCGGACAACTCAAAAGGCGGTGTATCTCGGTTTCGGGTACACCGCCCTTTAATATACTGGTTCTTTATTCACTTTTAGCCTTTCTTTATTACCTTAGTGTATGGTGCTTAAGCGATTTCGTCCAAAACCTCTGCAGCCTTGGCTCACCCTGCGCTCTGACTAGACTTCGGCTACCCAGAATCCGTGTATATTGCAGTATTCGTATGCACTAACGACCTTCTCATCATCTCCGATTTCGAATGTTGCAGAAGGTTCTGTTCCAGGTTTCAGCACTTTCCTCTGGAAACCCTTGTCAGTCTCAAGAATGATGAAATTGATGTAATGTGCATCCATCATCGGATGAGGCGTACTTCCCACTGTAACCGTGACTCGCTTCCCATCAATGTCGATTACAGGTACATGCTTTTCTGTCGTCTGATCCGCTGTCTTCGGGACCAGTTCTTCCATCTTCTCCCCACAACAGTACATGTCAACGCCGCTGTCGATCAATTTCCCTGCAAGATTGCCGCAATGCTTGCAAAGGTATAACTTTTTCATCGGAATCACCTCCCTTATGACTTTTGCGTCTGCCTGCCGGATCTGAATTGGATCGGATTTTTCCATGCTCCCGGTTTTCCAAAGCCCTCTTACTTTTGTTTCCGCACATACGCGTGCTATCTGTACTTTGTCCGGTCTGCCGTTGCCGTGTCCATTGTTTCCGGTCCCGGCCCCAGGTCTCGTCTCCTCCCGGAGAGCTGCGGCCGTCCCACCAAGCCTTTCGGCTTCCTTTTGGTACAATGATTATACCATAATCATTTAAAATTACAATAGATTTCGGAATCTCATGTGTTCTTTTCACAAGGAATGTATACGTGTATATCAATGTGATAAAATAAACAATTTCGCGGCCCCGGAGCGTGCCGGATCGGCGGATGGCCAGGCCGCGTAGCCGATACGCCCGGGACCCCGC
>CAYLSR010000167.1:0-4701 GCA_964385855.1 uncultured Mogibacterium sp. | reverse complement strand
CTTTATCTACAGTGCCGATGCCACGAGTTCCTCGAGGCTGATCACGCGGATCTCCTTGCCCTCTTTGCCCGCGGCGCTCTTGAGGCTTCCTTTGCAGTTTGCACAGCCGGTGATGATGGTGTCTGCACCGATCTCCGCCGCGTCACCGATCCTGCCCTTGCCGGCCACCTGATAGCTCTTGAGCGCTGCAGGTGCCATGATCGAACGACCGCAGCAGTAGGTGTACTTTCCGTAGCCTTCCATCTCCGCCGGAGCAGCACCCGTCGCAGCCTTGATGACCGCTCTAGGCTCCTCGATGACCTTCTTATCGCCGCGCTTGCCGCTTCTGACCAGGAAGCAAGGGTCGTTGTAGGTGACCTTGCCCAGATTCGCGACCGGCTTCAGCGTCAGTTTGCCGGCTTCCAGATACTCCTTGACCAGCTCGGAACTGTGGACCACTTCGAAGCCCAGTTCTCCGACATACTTCGGATAATCAAATGCCAGAGCCTTGAAGCAGTCCGCGCAGACGCAGACGACCTTCTTCGCGCCTGCCGCTTTCAGCGCTTCAACATTGTGCTTCGCGGTCGCGGCAAACGCGTCATCCATGCCGGTCTCATACTGGATCGCGCCGCAGCACCACTCATCCTCGAGGATGCCGAAATCCGCTCCCGCTGCTTTCAGGACCTTGACCATGCTCTTTGCGATTTCCTGATCCGCATAAGATGCTGTGCAGCCCAGGAACAGCATGATCTCTCCGCTGTTCTTTACATCTAGGCTCTCCGCCCATGCGTTTCTGTCCTTATCGGATCCCTGACGATTGTGCTTCTCAGCGATGTTCTCACAGAACTTCTTCAGTCCTTTTGGCGGCTCCAGCCCCATGTCGATGAAGTCCGCTCTCAGCTCACGAAAGATATCCGCGCCCTGGATCCCGCCGAGCGGGATGCTGTCCATTCCTTCGCAGACCGCGTTGCAGCTGCGGCACAGGACGCACTCGTACATGTGATCCACCAGTTCCGGAGTCGCTTCCAGCTTGCCCTCCAGCAGATCCCGGATGATCAGGATCATGCCCTGAGAGGCGGACGCCAGCGTGTAGTTCGCCTCATAAGAAGGACATTGTTTGACCGGTGTCGCAAGCTTATCCGGCTGGTTCGGGTCCCAAGGTCCTCTCGGGCAGCGTCTGCAGGTGTTGCACCTGTATACCATATCGCGATATTTAGATACTTTCTCGTATGCCATTCTATCTCACCTCCTGATTCCGGTACTTTCTCACGCCATATCTGCCGTTTCGATCGGCAGCGATTCGACCATTCTCGACTGTGAACCACTCAGCATGAACCAGGATGCCGGATTCATGATGCCGTTCGGATCGATCCAGTCTTTGACCTTCTGTGAAAACTCTTCGAACTGTTCGGTGAAATAGAACGGGTAGGAGTCCGCAATGTCGTAAGTTCTCTTCTGGATGCGGAACATCGCCCTGTTGTACGCATTCATCTGAGTATCATAGTCGTATCCGCCGATCGTCCAGCCCTGTACCCAGTTCGGATAGCAGGTCCAGCAGCTCCAGCCGTTCCGGATGCCGGCTTCAGCCCACTCTTCTTTGATGATGTGATAGATTTCCGGATAGCTTTCGTATGAGGCGCAGCCCGCCGCGCAGCAGAACTGTCCGAATGAAGCGGTACAGAAGTTGAAGTTCGCGGTGTTGTCATAGGTCAGGTGTCCGTACTTCGGATCGAGTTCCTCGCCGCCGTACTTCTTCATGATCTCCATCGCTCTTCTGCCCTTTGCCTCGACCTCCTCCTGGATGCCCTCATTTGTGATCGCGAGCACCATCTCATAGTACTTCGGCAGCGGCATTCCGAGGAGATCATAGATGTCATGGTCTTCGTGCTCGATATCGGTCGCGAGGCCTTTGAGCTGGATTTCTTTGGCCGCCTTGCACAGGTCTTCGATGTGCGCAAATCCGCAGACCGCGTGATGTGTCGCTTCCGGTTGCGGAACGGTCAGCAGAGAAGCTTCCGTCACGACGCCGAGCGAACCGAGCGACTGGCACATCATGGTGATCGGCCAGTTCATCGACATCCAGGCGTTGCTCATGAAGTCCTTGCAGCCTTCATATGCGCCGGAACCGAAGTGGTGGATCGAACCATCCGGGAAGACGACGGTGATGCCGAACAGCCAGTAATTGAGCGTGCCGTATTCTGCGACACGGGTCCCGACCATCGATGGGCCATTAATATATCCGCCGACGGTAACACCGTTGCCGTACCACGGCTTGAGCGGCATCATGTAGCCGCGCTTGATCGCTTCCTGGCACAGTTCATAGTAGAGGACTCCCGCTTCGACGGTGACGATTTCATTATCCAGATCCCAGTTCAGGATACGATTCATCTTGCCCATGTCAAGCACGATGCCTCCATCCGGCTGGCTGATCGGTCCTGCTGTGGCGCCCGCCCTGATGACGACCGAGATGATATTCTCATTGGCGATCTTCATGATTTCTGAGACCTCCTCTGTCGTCTCCGGCAGGAGGAGGACATCCGGGCGCGTCGGATCGGTGTAGATCATTCCCTGTGAATACGCCGCCAGCTGATAGTCTGCGGTCAGGCAGTCTTCTTTGCCGACGATTTCTTCAAGCTTAGCAATAATTTCTTTTGAAATAGCCATTTGCAATCCTCCTTTCACTTGCAATCGCTGACATCTGGTTATTTCTCCCCCGAATGAGAATTACTCGCTTCGGGTGAAACCTTCTCACTATGGAAATTGTATCAAAACACATACAATCCGAATATTTCCGGAAATGTAGATAATCCGATCGATCTTTTGACACTTTTGACCATAAGCAATCAGGAACCAAAGCACAAAAAAGGCGGTCTGCAGACCGCCCTTGTTGCTAAAAAAGACACTGACTAAAGTATGACAAAAGAACCGCCGCTCTGTCACGCTTCGTTACTTTCCGGGATCTCCCGGGAGCCCGACCGATTTGATGGCTACCGCCTCTCCTGCCTTCCCCGCCAACAGTGCGCAGAAGTAGGAGATCACGAAGGTCAGCAGCCAGCCGCCAAAGAACGCGCCCTTCCAGGCGCCCATCCTGGCTTCCGGCGGGATGGCATCATTGTAAAAGATGGTGAGCGCCGGGACGACCGCGGCCAGCACGGTGTTGATGATCAGCGTCGGGATGATGTTTGACACCAGCGTCATCGCGAGCGTACGCGGCTTGCAGCCGACCGCAGTGCCGAACTTTTCTCCCAGGACATTCACCGGGATGAAGAACAGTACCAGCGATACGGTCAGATAGATCCTGGCTAGCATCGTATAGAAGGAGACCCAGTTCCATGGCGTCTTGGTGATGATCATGATCGCCACGGTCATCATCAGACTCATCAGGAATCCGATCACCAGCGTCACGGTCAGCCCGAAATGATTCTTGAAATACTTCATAATGCTTCCTCCTCTCCGAAAGGTATCCGTCCGGCGTTATCCGATCAGCGATTCGACGTAGTCCCTGACGAGCGTCCTCAAAACCTCGACTTTGTAGGCGTTGTTTTTCATCGGGATCGCGTCTCGGACAGCGAGATCACCGGCTTCGACCGCAAGTTCCGGAGTCGGCTTTTTGCCCTTCAGGAGTGCTTCGACCTCATAGGCCCGGAACGCGACCGGCGCAACGCCGCCGAACGCGATGCGAATGTCTTCGATGACACCGCCGACTATCCTGCAATCTGCCGCGACTGCCGCCAGCGCGAAATCGATCGCATTGCGGATGCGGAACTTCTTATAATAAGATGTCCAGCCGTCTTCCTTCGGGAGGATGACTTCCGTCACCAGTTCGTCTCTGTCCAGCGTATCGTTGATCCGAAGGTTCTTGGAGAAGAATTCCTCTGCAGTGTAGACGGTCTTTGTCGTCACGACCTTCGCGTCCATCGCCAGCAGGATGTTCGCCAGATCGGATGCGTTCACGGAATAGCAGCCGCAGTTCATGCAGCGCATCGCTTCCGCGGCGGCGGCTTCCGCCGTCAATGTCGTGGTGTCCTCGACCGTAAGGCTTCGTTCCGCCACCGGGAGATCCGGCTCGCGGTCTGCTTCCGCAACGTGGATCCGCGCCTTGTCATACCGGAGGAATTCCGGCTTGCCGCAGAACGGTTCTGCCGCCTCCTCCATCGGGAATCCCATGTATTTGCTCATGTTCTTCGCGGCATTGCGCCCGGATGCGATCGCCCGAATCGCGATGGACGGGCCGCTCGCCACGTCGCCGCCCGCGTAGACGCCCGGCTTGCGAGTGTCGTTGTGCTCGCCGACCTCCACGAGGCCTCTCGCGGACTTGATCTCGTCCCGGAACTTCTCCCCGAGGAAATCCAGGTCGACTCTCTGCCCGGTCGCAAGGATGATGCAGTCCGCTTCGATGAGCTCCAGCTTCTCTTCGTCATACTTCGGCGCGAACCTGCCGTTTTCATCAAACACCGAGACGCATTCCTTGGCCTCCAGGCCTTTGATCCTGTCACCCTCATAGACGACGCGGTTCAGACCCTTTCCGTTGATGACGGTCACGCCCTCTTCCTCCGCGCGCTGGATCTCTTCCTCCGTCGCCGGCATCTCCTTGCGCTGCTCCAGGCAGACGACGGTCACCTTCTCCGCGCCGAGACGCTTCGCCGTGAGGGCGACGTCCATCGCGATCCAACTTGGGCGTCGTAGAGCTGACCGTCGCGCTGCACAAAGCGTTTGACTGTC
>CAYLSR010000166.1:0-4713 GCA_964385855.1 uncultured Mogibacterium sp. | reverse complement strand
GAGAATTACGGCATAGACAGAAGTGATGATTCTGAAGTTGCTGAGCTTGCTGAGGGCAGCCAGAATGCCGTAGCTGGTGATGGCTCCGACGATCGCGTAGCTCATCTCGAAGAAACCAAAGACTTTGCCCTCTTCATCCTTGTCCGCCTGTGCGCGGATCAGTTTGAGGAAGGCAGACCAGTGAATGAAAGTGGTGGAAATACCAAAGCCCAGATAGCAGACCAGCAGGACGGTGTATCCGTTCAGCAGGCTCATGGCAAATCCGAGAACCGCAGTCAGCAGTTGCGAAATGATCAGCAGTTTCTTCGGTGAAAACTTGTCGGCAAGCATGCCGCCGAACAGATACCCTGGAGTAGCGGTCAGCGAGAACATCGTCATGAGGAAACCGGCCTCCGTGTTGCTCAGATTAAACGCCTCAAGGAACTGCGTGTAGAAAGTCGCGCTCAGGTATGGCAAATTGTAACAAAGAGCGGACATCGTCAGCAGAAAGATCAGCAGATATTTTCTCTTGTCAGTCATAATGTCAAACCTCCTTAAACAAACCTACTTCGTGCAGGAAACCAGTTTTCCTTCTTTGAACACGTACACTGGAAGCTTGCCCATGACGCTCATATCCTGATCCGGATTTCCGTCGATTACAGCAAGATCCGCGTACTTTCCGACTTCAACCGTGCCGCACCGATCCTCCAGGCCGACAATCTTCGCACTGTTGATCGTCGCCTGCCGGAGGAGTGTCAGGTTATCGATGCCATATTCCGCTCTTCCGAGGAATTCCAGCCCCGGATACCGCTTAAACATCATCATGTCAAGATCAGTGCCCCAGCCAACAAGAAGACCTGCTTCTTCGCACATTTCAATTCCTTTCATCATGTGCACACATGCATCTTTGCTCTTGGCAACAAATTCCGGCAGAACACCGCCCTCATACAGTTCCTTCACCAACGTATATGCGATTGAAATGGTCGGAACTGTTGCAACAAGGTCCTCCCTCTGCAGCATCAGGTCGACGCACTCCCTGTCCATGTAAGATGCGTGCTCAATAGTCCTGACACCATTCTTAATCGAAAGTTTGATGCCTTCCGTACCGTGGCAATGGGCCGCAACATAAGTGCCGAGCGTCTTTGCGGCAGCCGTAATCGCCTCAAGCTCTTCCGCCGTCGTTATGCATTCTCCCGGAACACCGCCTTCATTCAGCACAGCGCCGGTCGACATGTACTTGATGAAATCAACGCCTTCCGCAACCTCTGTTCGGACGATATGCATCATCTCTCTCGGATCATCGACCTCCCAATAAAGAGTACCGAAACTGCTGTTGCCTTTGGCGACAGGCGAGATGATCTTACCGGATGTGATGATCCTGGCTCCCTCTACGATACCGCTCTCAACCGCATCCCGGACTGCAACACCTGCATAGAAATCGTTGCCGCAGTCCCGGATCGTCGTATATCCGTGCTGCAGATAAACCTGTGCATGCTCGATGCAGTCGATCAGATATTTGTTCTGCGGTCTGGCCATGGAAGCGTAATAGTCCTGATCCTTGAACATCAGATGCGCATGCAGGTCGAAGAATCCCGGTAAGACGGTCTTGCCGCCCAGATCAATAGCTTCTGCTTCAGCGTATCCGTCAGATCCGACCGGAAGAATTTCACGGATAAGCTTTCCGTCGAGAATGATATCCGCGTACTCCTCCTGATATCCAGGGGTCAGTTCCAGAACAAGTCTGCAGTTTTTCAGTACTAACATTCGTGACTCCTTTTCCCGGTCATACAGCGGTATCAGAAAGCCGGCTTTTCATCTGTCTGCTGTATCACCATACTTTTCTTAAATGTCTGTTACCGGGTTCATTATATCCAATCGTCTGTGACCGATACAAACGTCCGGAATTCCCTTGAAAGTGGAATTCACGCGTGATATGATTACTGAAACGGGAATTATTGATAGAATTCCTGCTACCGCATATTATGTCACTTCAGACTGCAGGGATAATCAGCACTGATTCCCTGATTTGTGGAATTCTGAAAGCGCAGGTGGATAAAGTGAAACAAGATAGCAGCACCGGGTCAAAGGCAGATATCAATGCCGCCATCGGGGAGAGAATCCGTTTTTACCGGAAGAAGAAGGGACTTACCATCGTCGAAATGGCCCAAAGGATGCACATCAGCAAATCCGCCCTTTCCAAATACGAGCGCGGTGAAGTCTCCATCACGCTCGATGCGGTCAACGAGCTGGCAAAGGTGCTTGATCTCGATCCTTTCCAGCTTCTCGATGATTCCTCCGGCACACATGACCGTTCCCTGTTCCACACACCAACGGAATACGAACCAGATTATGACAAGTATTATGCGTATTCCTATACCGGCCACGGCAAAGCATACCTCTGCAAGCATGTCCTCCTCGTCGGAAAAACGACCGGGCACCTGTACGCGGAAATTACCGATGAGCAGAATTACCGAAACTGCAAATACTTTTACACCGGGGAAGTGTTCAGCGACTCTTCCAAGCAAAGAGTCTATCTAGTGAATCACATGCATCGGGAAGATATCATCATTATAGAATATTCAAAGCCACTGGGAACTGCCCCCCTGCAGTACGCATTCTGTGTCTCTCTATCCATCGGCGTAAACTATCCGATCGCCTGCAGATGGCTGCTTTCCAAAACGGTCATCAGCAACAACAAACAACTCGAAAACCTTCTTACACTGACAAATGCGAATTTGAAGCGTTACAGGGAGGCTGGCGGTTTCTTTGTGGACGAGAAAGCGCTCATAACTCTGAACGGAGAGAGTCAGTAGTGAAGAGAACAAAGAACAAATGAATCAAAGGTTGTTTGTGATAAAGAGAAGCCGTATCAAAGAGACAGGGGCTGCCGCTACGGCAGCCCCTTCATTTGCATCCGGAGAGCACAGGATCCGAACGTATGCTCACTCCACCGCCACTTCCACCGGCCCCGCCGCCGACATCGCCGTCAGCGACGTAAAGCCAATCTCCCGGGCCAGCGCCACCGCCCGGTCAAAGCCGCGGTTCAGCGTCCCCGCCTCATGCGAATCGCTCGAGATCGTGATCCGGCCGCCGCGCCGGAGGATCTCCCGAAGGATGGCGGCGGATGGATACGGGTCTTTCTTGCCGCGGTACCAGGCGCTCGTATTGATCTCGAACGCTGCATCATACGGAATCAGCCGCTCCACCGCCTGCATCCAGGCGGCGACGTAGCGCGGATGATCCTCGTCGATCACCATGCCGGCGGCGGCCATCTCCGGAGAACTGTTGAACTTGGCGACGAGATCGAAATGCCCGATGATGTCACAGTGAATTTTCTCGCAGACCTTCGCGATCGTCTCGAAGTAGTCCTCCGCGTAGGCGTAGATATCCCCGCCGTAGTAATCCCGGATGTTAGCGATCGTGATCTCCGCGCTCTCGTCAACCGGCAGATACTCACCGTCCTTGCGGAGGTAGTGCACGGACCCGATGAGATAGTCCCAGCCGGACAGGGTTTCGTCCGAATAGTAGTCGTATTCGAGTCCGCACAGGATCTCGATCCGGTCCGCGTACTGCTCGCGCAGCCGCCCGATCTCCTCCCGGTAGATTGCGGCAGTTTCCCGCGACATGCAGTAGCCCTCGTCAAACGCGGTGTGCGAGTGCCCGGAGAAACCGAGCGAACAGAACCCGAGTTCAAGCGCGCGCCGCACGCTCTCCTCCGGCCGGCTGAAGCCGTCACAGTACGTGGAATGCGTGTGGTAATTGCGGTTCCAGATCATACCATCTTCTCCTGCTTGACCTTGTGGTCGATGACGTGCCGGGAAGCCAGCTCGTTGTGGATATCCTCGAGCGAGATGCCCATCTCGATCATCATCACCATCACGTGGTAGACAAGATCGGAGATCTCGTAGATGGTCTCCGCCTTGTCGTCCCCTTTGGCCGCGATGATGACTTCCGTGCACTCTTCGCCGACCTTCTTGAGGATCTTGTCCGTGCCCTTTTCAAAGAGGTAACTCGTGTAGGAGCCTTCCTGCGGCGAAGTCTTGCGCCCCGCGATGAGTTCCATCAGCCCCCCGAGCGTGAAATCCTGCCGCTCTTCGTTCGCCCAGAGCGTCTGGTAGAAACAGGAGTCGGCCCCCGTGTGGCACGCCGGCCCGTCCTGCTCCACGACCACCTCGAGCGCGTCCCCGTCGCAGTCCGCGGTGATGGAGACGATGTGCTGATAGTTGCCGCTCGTCTCCCCCTTGAGCCACAGTTCCTGCCGGGAGCGGCTCCAGAAGCACGTGAGCTTCTTCTCCATGGAGATCTCGAGGCTTTCGCGGTTCATGTAGGCGAGCGTCAGCAGCTTGTGCGTCCCCGCCTCCACGACGACGGCCGGGATGAGGCCGTTCGCATCGAATTTCAGTTCATCAATGTTGATCATGATAGCTCCTTACAGCCGCACGGTGATGCCGTTCGCGGCGAGTTCTCTCTTGAGGTCTTCGATCCGGACCTCACCGAAGTGGAAGATCGACGCCGCGAGCCCCGCGTCGATGTCCGGGATCGCGGTGAAAAGGTCCACGAAATGCTGAATGTTCCCGGCGCCGCCCGAGGCGATGACCGGCACGTTGACCGCCCGACAGACGAGCTCGAGCAGTTCGAGGTCGAACCCGCCTTTGACGCCGTCGGTGTCGATCGAGTTGACGACGACCTCACCCGCGCCGCGCCCGACGCACGAGCGGATCCACTCGATCGCCT
>CAYLSR010000165.1:0-4722 GCA_964385855.1 uncultured Mogibacterium sp. | reverse complement strand
GTTTTCGGCGGTGACGGCAGGCTCTGCCTTGGCCGGAACACAGACCGGGCCTTGCAAGTCTATTCTCCGGAGTATTTCGCAGGGCCGCAATCACTCGCACTTCACAAGTCTCAAGCCTTCAAGCGTTTTCTTTCTCAGCTTATACGTATGCCCATGTTTTAGATGTGCGTGATAGCTGTTCAGGATTTGCGAGACATGCGATATACGTGCTCTGATTGTCAATCAAAATGATTGGATCATTTCAGATTCGAAGAATTAAGACTCCAGATTAATCCACATAGCGGGGCGAACACAGTAGAGGTCGTAGTCGACATCGTAGCCGGCATAGATGACCGACCCGCCATAATTGACGACCGCGGCGTCGTCACTAGCGTAGCCCGGCGACCGCAGCCACCACCAGCAATATCCATCATTATTCTTATATCCACCCTGTTTAATTGTATACGCCGTTGGTTCGCACTGTCTCGCAGTATTGGAATCAAAATATTTGTTTGCTTCTGAGATGCTGAGCAGGAAGAGACAGTCTTCCGTCGGATTACCAGCATCTGTATCATACGTTGGGTTCTTGTCCGCACTGACTTTAGTTTTCAGGATCAACGACAACTCTTCCGAAGAGAACGCTTCTTTCATGAACTCGTCGTTGAGCCACTGTCTCAGGGTGCATTTCTCCCATGTAACGTCTGTCTGATTTTCATTATATGGCTTACACTCCAATGCGTATTTGCTGATCAGAAGAAGTCGATTGTCTTCTTTTGCAAGCACAAGCCATTCGATAGCTTCCGAACCATTTTCCGCATCATTATCCTGCTCATATGAACCGAAAGCAACGTAAGACCCTACATCGGTTTCAGATAGATCCTTCAATTCCGGCTCCTGTCCTCCAGCATTCATTCTAATTTTTTCCAATAACTCATTACTGTCTTTGTAATTCAAACCATGTCTAGTCTATATCTAGTCTATGTCTAATCTATGTCCAGCCTATATCCAGTCTATATCTAATCAATATCAATTCCCGGTTATTTCAACCCTTTCCCGCCCACTCAGCCCTGCCGCCCTCCCGCACACAAAAAACCGCACCTCCCCTACGGTTCGATGCGGCATACAATTTCTTTTCTATTCAGGCCATCCCGCCCCGGCGCTTCAGAAGAACCCCAGGCTCTTGAACAGGAACAGCCACAGGAACAGCGTGATGCACGACAGCGGGGTCGAGAAGATGACCGCGTTGCCCGCGAGCTCGCCGTTGGAGTCCATGGATTCGGCCATGGTAAAGGACGAGACCGCCGTCGGGGCCGCCATCATCGCGATCAGGGTGACGAGCGAGACGCCGCGGAAGCCCAGGAGCGCCGCAATCGTCAGGCCGATCGCCGGCAGGACGACGAGCCGGCCGATGACGCAGATCACGAGGTTCCGCTTGTCGCGCTTAACGCTCGTGATGTTGAAGGAGGCGCCGAGCAGGATCATCGCGATCGGCGTCGTTGCGTCCGACATGCCGCTGATGACCTTCTCGATCGATGCCGGCACTTTGATCCCCAGCAGAAGCGCCAGGATGCCGGCGATCGCGCCGAGGATGATCGGGTTCTGCGCGATCTTGAGGACCATATCTTTGTAATCCGTCCGGCCGCCGCGGAAGTACTCCAGCGTGAAGACCGCAAGGACGTTGTAGAGCGGGACGATGAACATGATCAGCATCGCGGTCACGGACACGTTGCCCTTGCCGAAGATGTTGAGCGCGATCGGCAGCCCCATCAGGACGAAGTTGCTCCGGTAGATCGCCTGGATCATCGCGCCGCGGCTCTTCGCGTCCTTCTCGACCCTCGTCACGAAGAAGACCGTCAGGAAGTACGCGCACAGGATGAACCCGCAGGCGTAGCCGATCAGCCGGAGGTCGAGCGCCTGCTCGATGTCTGCCGAGTAGATGCTATCGAACATGAGCGCCGGGAAGAAGACGATGAAGATCATGTGGTTGAACCGCCGGACCTCCGGTCCGGTGAGCAGCCCGGTCCGCCGCACGACAAATCCGATCACCAGATAGGCGATCAGCGGGATGACGGCGTTGAGACAGACCAGAAAATTGCTGAGCATGCGGTTCCTTCCCTTCCCTGAAGCGCAAGAAGAGGCCCGGACGGGCCTCTAACATTGTATCAGATAATCGTGGTTTTTCAAGCGTTAAAACAGCTTCGACCGCAAAGTTCCTACCAGTTTCCGTCTTTGTTTTCCGACGTGATGAACTCGTCGATCCACTGGCGGATCTCCTCGCCGCCGATGATGGACGTCCGGCCCTTCTCGTACTGCTCGTCGATCCGCTCTTTGACGTAGCGGACGACATCGCTGCGCTTGTCGACGCGCTGGCTGCCCTCGAGGCCGTACTTCTCGTTGATCCACAGGGCGACGCCGGCCGCGCCGGACGTCTGGTTGATCGAGACGAGCGGCGGGCGCTTGAGGAACTTCTTGGTGTCGAAGATGTTGTAGATCTCCTCGTTCTTGAGGAGGCCGTCCGCGTGGATGCCGGCTCTCGTGACGTTGAAGTTCTCCCCGACGAACGGGGTCTGCTCCGGGATCTTGTAGCCGATCTTGTTCTCGTAGTACCGGGCGAGGTCGGTGATGGCCGTCGTGTCCATCCCGTCCAGCGTGCCGCGGAGCTGCGCGTACTCGAAGACCATCGCCTCCATCGGCACGTTGCCGGTCCTTTCACCGATGCCGAACAGCGTCGTGTTGACGGCGGAGCAGCCGTACAGCCAGGCGGTCGCCGCGTTGGTGACGGCCTTGTAGAAGTCGTTGTGCCCGTGCCACTCGAGTTCTTCGCTCGGCACGTTGCAGAACTGCTGCAGGCCGTAGACGATCCCCGGGACGCTCCGCGGGAGCGCCACGCCCGTGTACGGGATGCCGTAGCCCAGCGTGTCGCACATCCGGAACTTGACCGGCATGCCGGCTTCTTCGGACATCTCCTGGACCGCCTTGACGAACGGCACCACGTACCCGTAGAAGTCCGCCCGCGTGATGTCCTCCAGATGGCAGCGCGGCTTGATCCCTGCCTCGAACGCGTCGTAGATCACGGACAAGTAGTGCTCCATCGCCTGCCGCCGCGTCATCTTGAGCTTGGTGAAGATGTGATAATCCGAACAGCTCACGAGGATCCCCGTCTCCGGGACGCCGATGTCGTGGACCAGCTTAAAATCCTCTTTCTTCGCGCGGATCCAGGTCGTGATCTCCGGGAACTTCAGCCCGAGCTCGCGGCACTTCTCGATCGCCTCGCGGTCGCGGTCACTGTATACAAAAAACTCCGTCTGCCGGATGATCCCGTTCGGCCCAGAAAGCCTCGACATCATCTTGTAGATGTCCAGAATCTGGCGGACCGTGTACGGCTCCCGGCTCTGTTGGCCGTCGCGGAACGTCGTGTCCGTGATGAAGATCTCCTCCGGCATGCCGTACGGGCTGCTCCGGAAGTTGAACGAAACCTTCGGGACCTCCGTATACTCAAAGAATTCCCGCATCAGGTTCGGTTCCGCGACATCCTGAAGCTGGTAGTTGTACTGCTCCTGCTGCAGCAGGTGCGTCCTCTCGTTCATGCGGATCGGCTTATTGTTGTTGATCGTATCCATCCGGCGGTCCTCCTCGATGCTCCTGCTTGCGGCGGTGGATTGTATACTTGTATTCTAATGCACAATTCGTTGCTTGTCAAGTATGACAGGGGGACGGTTCTTTTGTCAGATTTTTTCAGGGGACAGCACGTTGCGGGTTCTACAACCAAGAAAACCGTATTGGCTTGCAGAAAACATGCGAGTCCCATACGGTTTTCGTCTCTAAAACAGTAAAAAGCAAGGAAATCTTCGGTATAAACCGTATTGGTTTTCCTTATCATGGAAGCACCCATACGTTGCCTTTGGTCAAAGCAGGTGTTTTTATTACACGAATTGAGTTCTCAGTTTCTTTCCCCGTATGGTTGGCGCCCGTGGAACGGATCCAATACGTTTTTTCTGGTCGGAAACGATCCGAGCTGCCACCAGACCGTTTTTTCGCCTGGTCCCCGGTTTTCGATCGACTTGAGGCGAAAATAATTAGCAAAATGGCGAAACTTCCGGAGCAGAAAATCTGACAAAAGAACCGTCCCCTTATCAGCTTCCGTCCCCTTGTCAGCTTTGCCACGCCTTGACAAGCCGCCCGATTCTTTCTACAATCATATCAGTACAGTCGTGGGGAGATGGAAGGGGGAAGGAGCAAAGTAGGAGTGGAGGAGTGGAAGGCATACATCTATTGAGTGTAAGATAGGCTAGAAGGATGTATTGTACAACATGGGGAATAGCCAATATTTTGTAATAACTCTAAGTGGAGTGTAATGTTTAAAAATTGTATAAAAATAAATAATAGTTTACTTTCGATAATGACTCTCCTTTGGCAATTTGAAAGATACAACACATATCCATAAATAATTATTATAAGTAATAATCATAAACACAAGTGGTTGTAACAGGTAATGTCTAACAAAAGATGGCTAGAATTGTTTAAAGAATGTCTGTGCTCTGTGTGGTTCTGGCTCACTTTTTTTTTTTAATTCTTTCAAGTTTATGGTTAATAATACAAATTAACCACACATTTAACATGTAAATATGAGTGTAAGTGCACATAGATACCAGTAAAATAGATGCTTTATAAGTTGACTAACATAGATCATCAAGTCAACAAATCAGTCTCTGTTTATACTGATCATTCTCTAATCAAACTACT
>CAYLSR010000164.1:0-4781 GCA_964385855.1 uncultured Mogibacterium sp. | reverse complement strand
GAAACAGGCGATCGGGATCGTGCTGGGCGCGATCTTCGGGACCAGCATCACCGGCTGGATCCTCTGCCTCAACAGTCTGGGCGGCTCCGGCGCGAGCGTCGCGAAATATTTCAGCACGGAGATCCTGACGGGCGTCGTCGCCCTGATCGGCATCGCGCTCTGGATGTTCGCGAAGAAGAACGCGGCGAAGAACGTCGGCGGCATCCTGCTCGGATTCGCGGTCCTGATGTACGGCATGAGCATGATGTCGGGCGCGATCTCGCCGCTGAGAGAGGACGAGCGGTTCATCCACCTGCTCACGAGCTTCACCAATCCGCTCCTCGGCGTCCTGGCCGGCCTCCTCATCACGGCGGTGATCCAGAGCGCCAGCGCGGCGGTGGGTATCCTCCAGGCCCTTGCGGTGACGGGCGCCGTGGAGTTTGACATGGCGTTTCCGATCCTCATGGGCATCGGGATCGGCGCCTCGGTGCCGGTCATGCTGAGCGCGCTGGGCGCCAGCACGAACGGCAAGCGGACGGCGTTTGTCTATCTGATCATCGACATCCTCGGGGCCATCCTCTGCGGCACGATCTTCTATACGCTCAACGCGATCATCGGATTCAGCTTCATGACCCGGACGATGACCATGGTCTCCGTCGCACTGGTGAACACGATCTACCGGCTCGCGACGGTCCTGCTGCTGTCCCCGTGCACGGGGCTTCTGGAGAAGATCGTCTGCGCGATCTTCCCGGAGGACGAGGAAGCGGCGGCGGAGCAGGCCGATATGGACCGGCTCGAGACGCGGTTCCTGAACCACCCGGCGCTCGCGCTCGCGCAGAGCAGAACGGTCATCCGCTCGATGGCGGAAAAGACGCTCGACAGCATCGAGACCGCGGTGGCGGTCCGGCAGGTGTTCAACAGGGAGACGCTCAAGAGGGTCTTCGACCTGGAGGGGGTGGTCGACCGGTACGAGGACAAGCTCGGCTCGTACATCTTTAAGATCACCGCACAAACCCTGAACGAAGAGCAGGAGGGTGAAGTCAACAAATTCCTCCGGGTCCTTTCGGATTTTGAGCGGATGTCCGACCACGCGAGGAACGTCGGAGAAGCCGCCGAAGAGCTTCAGGAGAAAAAGATCGCCTTCTCGGAGCCGGCGGAGAAAGAGCTGCATGTTCTCGAGGAAGCAATTCTCGAGATCACGGGGATCACGATCAACGCCTTCATCAACAACGATATCGAGCTGGCCAAGAAGATCGACCCGCTGGAAGAGGTGATCGACGACCTGTGCGACGAGATCAAATCCCACCACATCGAGCGGGTGAGCCGTCAGGAGTGCACCCTGGAGAACGGATTCGTGTTCAACGATCTGCTGACGGACTACGAGCGGATCTCGGATCACTGCAGCAACGTCGCCGTCGACATCATCGAAGGCGGGACCGCGGGGATCGAGCTCCACGAGTACCACATGAGCACGGATTATCGGCAGAGCGAAGAATTCCTGAACGATTACGGAGCGTACAAGCAAAAGTACGTGAGCCGGCTGGCGATATAAGTATGAAGTATGACAAAAGAACCGTTCCCCTGTCATATTATACGATAAAGAAATTCGTCCGCCGCAGCTCTTTGATCTCTTCGTTTGAGATCTTGAGCACAGGCAGCAAGGTGTTCCGGTCCTTGACCGGCACGGCAGAGGCGATGATCTTGGTCGCGATGTTCTGATAATAGTAGGAGACCGTGGTCATCAGGCCGATGCAGTTCGGCTGCTTGCGGGTGAAGGACGGGATCCGGATCGCCATCTTGTCAAACGGCGGCAGGGCATTCGTGTACTGAAAGACCGTGCCGGTCTCGCTGTACGTCATGTCACCGAAATAGATAAAAGAAGACGCGTCGATTTCTGCCGGATCGTCGACATCGAAGTACAGGGTCGAACGGGTTCCGCCGCTGTTTCTGTTGTCGATCAGCGCGCAGCGGACGCGGTTCAGCTCGCCGTTGTACCAGTAGAGGTACAGGAGCTCCTCGTAGTATTTGCCGTAGCGGACGCTGTCGGAATGGTCCGGAGGCGTGGCGGTGCCCGGCAGCAGCAGTGCCGCATCGATATTGTAGAGGCGACAGAGATCCAGCAGCACATCGATGCCGATGGCGACCTCGCCGGATTCGTACTTCGAAATGGTCGGAACGCTCTTGTTCAGACGCTGTGCCAGTTCCCGGATGGTCATCCCGCGGCTTTTGCGGAGCGCGCGAAGCTTCAATCCGAGTTCCTCATACAGTTTATTGCTCTCCATTTTATTTTCTCCCGCGAACAAGAAAACCTGATCTTACCCCCCTTCGTCTATTTTATTTGGTTCTTCCCGGAAAGTCCATTGTTTTGACCAAAAAAGTTTCATATTTTGAAAATTCGGGTGAAATAGGCGCACCGAAAAGGAGTGGAGCGAAAAAAAATGCGGAGACACGCCCCGGTAGTTTCATGAAATGAAAATACCGGGGCGAAATGCTTTCGTCTGCCGAAAAAGTTCGAGTTTGCTAACCGGCTTTAATTTCAATAGAATGTTGGCAAGAAAATAACAAAGCTGTCCGAGGGAGACAGCAGCTATGCGGTTTGCTGATCAGTCAGCAGAAAGAGGTACAAAATGACTCAAGGTTCAAAACTCAAGAAGAACATCTGGCGTCTCGTCCTGATCACGATTGCCGGATCGATGATCTACGGCCTCCCGTACTTCCGCTCGTACGTCTACGACGCGTATCTGGAGACCTACAATCTGACGAACACGCAGATGGGAACGTTCGGCTCGATCTTCGGCATCATGGGCGCCTGCTCCTACCTGTTCGGCGGCATCGTCGCGGACTACGTCAAGCCGAGAACGCTGATGGCGGTTTCGCTGATCCTGTCCGGCCTGGCGGGCTTCCTGCACCTGGGCAACCCGAGCTACGGGATGCTGGTCGTCATCTATCTCGTCTGGGGCTTCACCTCGCTGTTCGCGTTCTGGCCTTCCCTGCTGAAGAGCCTGCGCGCGATGGCCAACCCGGATGAGCAGAGCAAGGCATACGGATTCATGGACGGCGGCAGAGGCATCGTGAACGCGATCCACGCGTCCCTCCTCGTCGTCATCTTCAACGCAGTCGGTAAGGGCGTCAACAACCATGCCGGCATCAACGGTATCATCATCTTCTACGCATCGATCGTCATCCTGCTGGGCATCCTGATCTTCTTCTTCCTCAAGGACGAAGATGTCGACGACATCGCGCCGGCGGAAAAGGAAGAAAACAAGTTCAAGGTCAGCGACATCGGCACAGTCGTCAAGCTGCCGGTCGTCTGGATGCTGGCGATCGTGCTCTTCTGCTCGTACAACATGAACATGCTGTACTGGTACTTCACGCCGTACGCGACGTCGACGATGGGCATGGCGGCTTCGGCCGGCGCGATGGTCACCGTTCTCGCGCAGTACGTCCGTCCGATCGCGAGCTTCTCCGGCGGTATCCTGGCAGACAAGGTCGGCAGAGCAAAATTCATGTACGTGACCTTCGGCCTGATGCTCGCGATGACGCTCATCCTGCTCTTCGCGAACGGACTTCCGTCCGCAGGTTTCATCGCAGTCCTGATCGTGATCTACTTCGGCATGTACGCGGCGTACAGCATGGTCTTCTCGATGCTGGAAGAGAGCGGTGTGCCTGAAAAGGTCGGCGGTACGGCGATCGGCCTGATCTGCACGGTCGGCTATCTGCCGGAAGTCATCTGCCCGCTGATGGCCGGAAACTTCCTGGACAAGTACGGCGATGCCGGATACACCCGAGTCTTCATCTATCTCGTCATCATGATGATCCTCGGCATTATCATGCTGACCGTTTACAGAAGATACATCGCGAGCCATAAGGAAGAGATCGAGGCCGTGAAGGCAGGAAAGTAGTCCCCGGAGAAGCGCGAAAGGCGGCGGCTTCGAAAGCCGCCGGGGAACAGAGATAATAAACCTGGTAGATATAACCAAATTGCAAAACCTTCAAGGAGGGAGAATCATGGCGAAAGCAGAATTCAATCCAAAGACCCCGTTAAAGAGAGAAGACTTCCCGTACGAGTGGGATGTGATCGAAAACGTGTGGATCCCGATGTCGGATGGCTGCCGGTGCTCCGCGAGGATCTGGCGCCCGAAGGCGGACGGTCCGCTTCCGACGATCTTTGAGACGCAGCCGTACCGCAAGAGAGACGGTATGAGAGGCCGCGATGAGCCTATGTACGGATATTTCGCGGGGAACGGCTACAACGTCGTCCGCGTGGATATGAGAGGTGCCGGCGAGTCCGATCAGTGCTTCTACGATGAATACCTCAAGCAGGAGCAGGACGACGCAATCGACGCGATCAACTGGATCGCGCAGCAGGAGTGGTCCGACGGCAAGGTCGGCATGATGGGCAAATCCTGGAGCGGATTCAACAGCCTGCAGGTCGCGGCGAGAAGGCCGGAGCCGCTGAAGGCGATCATTTGCGTCGGCTTCGTCGATGACAGATACACCCAGGACATCCACTACAAGGGTGGCTGCCTCCTGAACGACAACTTCTGGTGGGGCAACATCATGCTCGCGTACATGTGCCGCGCGATCGACAAGGAGATCAAGCCGGACACCTGGTTTGAGGAATCCGTCAAGAGACTCGAGGAGATGCCGCTGTGGATGGAGAACTGGCTGAGACACCAGACCAGAGATGAGTACTGGAAGCACGGCTCCGTCAGCGTCAACTACGACGACATCCAGATCCCGGTCTTCGCGATCGACGGCTGGGCGGATTCGTATACCAACAGCGTTCCGACCCTGATGAA
>CAYLSR010000163.1:0-4816 GCA_964385855.1 uncultured Mogibacterium sp. | reverse complement strand
CTTGTAAAGGGCCATTTCGGGTTCCATCGGTTGCGTGACGCTGCCCAGGGCTGATCCGCCGTTCTGAGGAGGTCTTCCTTCGTCGTATGCAGGATCTCCGCGCGGATCCGCCGGCGGTCTTCCGCGGACTGCCCGAGGAACACGTAGAGCATCGCCCGCTTCCCCTCCATCCGAGGCGTGAGGAGCGGCTCCTGTCCGCCGATCGTGCTGATGATGTATTTGTCCAGCCGCTCGTCCCCGGCGCAGAACGCCCGGAGCGCCTCGCCGGCCTCATCAAAGGAGCAGACCGAGCGGTTCCCGCTCGGATCGCGGTAGGAACTGAAGAGCGCATCGCCGTTCAGCGCCAGCCGAAGGCCGGTCCCGTACGCGCCACCCTTCACGCGGATGGTGTTCCACAGGAACCCGTAGGTGAGGATCTGTGCCGCGACGGACGCCGTGCCGCTGTAAGCGGAATCCAGCGCATAGAGGTTGGCGCCCTTCGCCGTAAAGCTGACCGACGCCGGGATCTTGAACCCCTCACCCGCCGCGCCTTCGCGGACGGTGTAGCCGATTGGCTCGCCCATCGGAGCTTCATACATCAGCCCGGCGAGTTCCGCGATCCAAGCTTCATCCAGCGGCCCCGTCACGCCGATCAGAAGCCGTTCCCGGGCAAAGACCTTCCGGGACAGCACCGTCAGCGCCTTCGAGAACGCCTCGCCCTGCTGCTCGTAACCGGCTTCCAGCTCCTGCATCCACCGCAGGAGATCGATCCCCATGAGGGCTTCCGTCAATGCGCCGAGCACCGAGAACCTCGCCGCCACACGCTGGCGTGCGTAGCTGTTCCCGCCGCCGATGATCGACTGCTCCATCGAGATCCTCCCCTGCCGGAGCTCGTTGTACAGGTATTCGCGGTCGGTGAACTGCGATTCCATCAGGACTTCCCGGAGGATGCAGACCGCCTCCGCCTTGCGGCTCTCGAGGAGCGCGACGTTGACCGTCAGGTACGGCGTCGCCTTCCGGACGTCGCCGGCCTTGCCCAGCACCGTCACGTTCGCGCTCAGCCGACCGAGGTGCTCATCGATCTCGCCCTGCAGCGCATTGACGTCATAGTGCGTCGTCGCAACTTCCCCGAGCATCCGCGCCATGAATCTCGCCTGCTGCAGTTCCGGGACCGTCAGGTCGGAGAGGTCGAAATACAGATCAAGATAGAGGATCCCGTTCGTCGCGACCTCCGGGTGGAGCACCCGGACGCCGGCGATCTCCAGTTCTTCCAGCGGGGTCTCCCGCACCTCTTCCGGAACATCCGAAAGCGCCAGTACCGGCAGACTCGCCAGCTCCTCCTCCGTATCCTTTCGCCCCTGCTTCTCGCGGAGGAC
The DNA here is from genome assembly GCA_964385855.1 of uncultured Mogibacterium sp. GTDB lineage: Bacteria > Bacillota > Clostridia > Peptostreptococcales > Anaerovoracaceae > CAYLSR01. The sequence continues at coordinate 3,461 of CAYLSR010000163.1, read as the reverse complement.
GCGGAAGCGCTCGATCACGTCCAGCGTCTGTTCTTTCGTCCAGGAAGCCTTGACCGCCGCCAGCTCCGCGCGCTCCTTCGCCGCCTTCTCCTCTCCGAGCGTACGGGACGGGAGCAGGGTCAGCTTCGCGCGGTGCGGATTTTCGAGGATGCAGGTCCGGAGGATCTCCTCGAAGTAGTCCGTCTCCACCGCCTCGCGCAGCTCCGCGAAGACGGCCGACGTCAGGAGGTTCTGCATCGGATCGCCGCCGTACAGCCAGGAATCCATGGATTCCATCGCGTAGATCAGCCCGCGCGGCATCGTGCCGTAGTCCTTCTCGCGCGTCAGGAACTCGAGCCGGTTCAGGGCCGCGCGGAGGCGCTTTTTGTCCACGCCCTGCGCGACGATCCCGCGGAAGATCTCTTCGACCTTCTCATAGGCCTCCGCCCGCTTCCCTTCCGGAACATTCCGAAGGACCAGCACCACGTACGGCTGCTGGATGCCGTCCAGCGCCTGAAAGTCCACGTCGACCGCGAGGCCATCTTCCAGGATCGCCTTGGTCAGCGGCGCCTCGTTCGAGCCCGCGAGCACCTCGGAGAGGATGTTGAACGCGTAGGTCTTCTTGCGGTCCGTATAGTCTCCGTAGACCCAGCCTTCCGCCAGGATCAGCTTGTCCGCGTCTCCCTCGGAGACCTCGTAGAGACACTCCTCTTCGTCCGGCGAGACCGGCAGCTGCATCGGGATGTCCGAATCGACCGCCAGATAGTCGTACGCCGAAAGATACTCGTCCAGCTTGGCCAGCACCGCGTCTGCATCGACCATCCCGTCGAGGAAGATCCTCGAGTTGGACGGATGGTAGTACTTCCGGTGGCTCTCCAGGTAGTTCTCGTAGGTCAGCTCCGGGATGTGATCCGGATGTCCGCCGGATTCGCAGCCGTAGCAGTTGTCCGGGAACAGCAGCCGGTTGAGGCCGGACTGCAGCACCTCGTCCTGCGAGGCGAACGCGCCCTTCATCTCGTTGTAGACGACGCCGTTCCGGATCAGCTCGCCATCCGGCGCGTCCAGCTCATAGTGCCAGCCTTCCTGCAGGAACGCGTGCGGATCCGAGATTGACAGCGGATGCAGCACCGCATCCATGTAGACGTCGATCAGGTTGAGGAAATCCTGATCGTTCCTCGACGCGACCGGGTACATCGTCTTGTCCGGGAAGGTCAGCGCGTTGAGGAACGTCTGCAGCGAGCTCTTCAGGAGTTCGACGAACGGCTCCTTGACCGGGTACTTCTCCGACCCGCACAGCACTGAATGCTCCAGGATGTGGAACACCCCGGTGTCATCCTGCGGGATCGTCTTGAACGCGATCGCGAAGGTCTTGTTCTCATCCGCGCGGTCCAGCCAGCAAAGCTCCGCGCCGTTCTTCTCGTAGGTCATGCGCCACAGGACGGCTTCCAGCTCCGGCACATCCCGGCGCTCCGTCACTCTGAATCCGTGGATCACTTCGTTTATATTCATCTCCGGTCCTCTCATTTCTCCAAAAAATCAGCTGCCCCGCCGGCAGGTCCCGGCGAGGCTGCACTGTTACTATTGTAGAGGGTTTGGCTGCTAAAATCAAGCGAGATTCAGCCGCTTGTCCATCAGATACCGGCAGATCAGGAAGTAGACCGCGCCGAGCGCCACGCTCACGAGGACCCCGAGCCACACGAAGGACTGAAACTCCTCAACAGTCATGAAATGCGTCTGCAGATCTGCCTTGATCAGGATCCAGGCGACGAAGCCTTCGAAGACCATGACGCCGATGTACGCCCCGATCGACGCCAGCGTCACGCGTTCCCGCGCCTGATGGCCGATCGTCAGCGCCGCGTAGATCCCGAGGATGCTCTTGCCCAGACTGCAGAGGGTCATGAGCAGGAATTCCAGCGCGTTCCGCACGCCCGGCCAGCTGATCTCGGCGAAGATCCGGCTCCACTCGATGCTCAGGAGGCCGCGGATCGCGCCTTCCTGCAGGAGCAGGATGATCAGGATCGACAAAAGCGCCGCCAGCGCGGAGAGCACGAGCCAGATCAGCGAGGCGATCACCTTGTTGGCGATGTGCGTGCTCGGGGTGACCGGGAGCACCAGACTGAAGTATCCGCCATCTCCCAGCAGGCTCCGGTTGAACCGCTGGATGATCAGGATGACCGTCATCACGCCCACCGCCGTCACGACGCCGATATACAGCATGAAGCTGAGGATGTAGAACAGTTCGCTCCTGGAATCCACGGTACGCAGGGCCAGCCCCAGCACGACCGACGCGGCCGCCCAGGCCAGATACAGCGGCGCCAGCTTGCGGCCGAGCGCCGGGATCTCGTATTTCAAAAGTTTCCTTAACATCTGAACACCTCCCGGAAGAGCTCATCCACACTCTTCCCATCTTCTTCGCGAATCGCTTCGGCAGACTTGTGCAGGACCACCCGGCCCTCCCGGAGGAACACGACATCATCCAGCACCGATTCGATATCCGCGATCAGATGCGTCGAGATGATCACGACCGCATCTTCGTTGTAGTTTGAAATGATCGTCCGCAGGATGTAATCCCGCGCCGCCGGGTCCACGCCGCCGATCGGCTCATCCAGCAGATAGACGTCGGCCTCTCTCGCCATGACGAGGATCAGCTGCAGCTTCTCCCGCGTCCCTTTGGACATCTTTTTCATCGTCTGCCTGCGGTCCAGCCCCAGGTCATCGACCATGGCCTCCGCTTTGGCGCGGTCAAAGTCCTCAAAGAAATCCTGATACAGGTCCATCAGCTCGCCTGCCGTCATGTAGTCCGGCAGCGCGTTCCGGTCCGGCAGGTACGCGACGACCTTCTTGGTCTCCACGCCCGGCGCCATCCCGTTGATCCGGATCTGCCCCATCGTCGGGACCAGCAGTCCGTTCAGGAGCTTGATCAGCGTCGTCTTTCCGCTCCCGTTCGGGCCGAGCAGCCCGACGATCTGCCCCTTTTCCAGCGACAATGTCACGTCATCGAGCGCGATCAGGCTGCCAAATGTCTTTGTCAGACCTTCCATCTCAATCCTTGCCATCGTCTACACCTCCTTCAGCCATTTCTCCAGCACTTCGACGATCTCCGCCTTGTCCATGCCGATCTTGCGGAGCTTCTCGCAGAACTCCTCAAAATACTTTCCCGCAAGTTCCTCGTGAAGTTCTTTCAAGACACCCGCCTCCTTTGTGACAAACCTGCCGCTGGTCCTCTCCGAAAAGACCAGCCCCCTGCGCTCGAGCTCCGCGAGCGCCCGCTGCATCGTATTGGGATTGACGCCCGCATCCATCGCCAGGTCCCGGACGGACGGCAGCTTCTCGCCGGGCTCATAGGCCCTGCTCGCGATCCGCATCGTCATCTCGTCGATGATCTGCGTGTAGATCGGGATACCGCTTTTAAAATTCCACTCCATGGGCAGTTCCTCCCGCTTCGGCTGTATTACTGTATTAACTACTTAGTACAATAATAC
>CAYLSR010000162.1:0-4832 GCA_964385855.1 uncultured Mogibacterium sp. | reverse complement strand
CTCTTTCTTCTGGTTGACCTGTTCCGCGAGGTTGCGATATTCGATCGGATGCAGGTACTTAAGGGAAAGATCTTCCAGCTCGAACTTGATGCTGTAGATTCCGAGGCGGCCTGCGAGCGGCGCGTAGATCTCCAGCGTTTCGATGGCCTTCTCTTCCCGCTTGTTGGTCGGCATGTACTCCAGCGTCCGCATGTTGTGCAGCCGATCCGCGAGCTTGATGATCAGGACGCGGATGTCCTTGGACATCGCCAGGAACATCTTGCGGAAGTTCTCCGCCTGCATCTCCGCCTTGGAGTCGTACTTGATGTTGCCGAGCTTGGTGACGCCATCGACCAGCAGAGCGATCTCTTCATCGAAGTCCTTTACGAGCTGTTCCCTCGTGTACCCGGTGTCTTCGACCACATCGTGAAGAAGTCCGGCGATGACCGTTTCGTTGTCCATGCCAAAATTGGCCAGGATCTTGGAGACGGCGATGGGATGGATGATATACGGTTCGCCGCTCTTACGGAACTGCCCTTCATGAAGATCTCTGGCGATCTCGAACGCCTTGACGATCACGGGATCATCGTACTTCTGGTTGATCGCCTTCAGATCTTCGATGTACTGTTCACTTGTCAGGATGTGGAGCTTACTCTGCTGCAATGTGTCCTCTTTTCCCTGAGCTGATATTTTTTGACTGAGATGCTATTTCACGATCCCGTCGTTTTTCTTCATCCTGGCGCGTTCTCTGTCCTGCTTTTCCTTCTGCGTCTCATAGCGCGACATGCTCTCGCCGCGGGTCAGCTCGTAGTACAGCGGGCTGCAGATAAAGATGGACGAATACGTTCCTGCGAGTACGCCGATGATCAGCGGGATCAGGAACTGGCGGATCTCGGAGGAGACCATCAGGAACAGCGGGATCATGACGACCAAAGTGGTGATGGAGGTCATGACGGACCTGGACAGCGTCTGGTTGATGCTGTCGTCGATCCGGTTCGCGAATTCCTTGCGCTTGTAGAACTTCCCGTTTTCACGGATCCTGTCGAAGACGACGATCGTATCGTTGATCGAATAACCGACGACGGTCAGAATACCGGCGATGAACGGGTTGTTGATCGTGAAGCCGAAGATTGCGTACAGCGCGAGCGTGATGAGCACGTCGTGCGCCAGACCGCTGATCGCGGCCAGGCCGTACTTCCAGGTCTTGAACCGGAAGCGGATGTAAATCAGCATACAGATCGCGGCGATCAGGATCGATCGGACCGCGTTGTTTCTGAGCTCACGGCCGACGGTCGGTCCGAACTCCTCCGACGCGAGGATCGAATCTTCCGTGATATTGTATTTTTCACCGATGGTTGCGATGACCGCCGAACGCTCGTCGGACTTCAGGTCTTTGATCGTACGGATCACAACCTGCGTGTTGTCCTCCCCGGCGTAGACGATCGTCGGATCCAGGTCGTATTCACTGATCGTCGACTTGAGCTCGTTCAGATCGACTTCTTCGCCCATTTCGAGCTGGATCATCGTACCGCCGGTGAAGTCGATACCATACTGGAATCCGCGGATACCCGCGAAGCCGAGACCGATCAGGATGACGATGAGACTGGCTGCGTAGAATTTCTTGCGGTTCGCAAGGAAGTTGAGCTTCTTGCTGAAGATCATCTTCGGCGTGCCGTCCTCGTTCATCCCGAAGTACTTCATCTGGTTGAACTTCTTGCTCTCGGACATCAGATTGACAAAGAGCTGCGTGATGAAGACCGCGGTGAAGATGCTGCAGACGGTACCGATCATCAACGTCAGCGCGAATCCGCGGACGGACGTCGTGCCGATCAGATACAGGACGAAAGCTGCGATCAGCGTGGTCGTCTGCGCGTCGATGACGGTCGTCAGCGCGGAGCGGAATCCGGTGTCCGTGGAGACGCGGATGGACTTGCCCTTCGCAATCTCCTCCCGGATTCGGGTGAAGATGATGACGTTAGAGTCGACGGCCATACCGATGGACAGGATGATACCGGCGATGCCAGGCAGCGTCAGGACCGCTCCGAGGCCGGCCATGATCCAAAGGACGATCTCGACGTACAGGAGGAGCGCGATGTCCGCGATGAGCCCCAGCGCACCGTAGACGAGGAGCATGATCACGAAGACGAGCGCCAGGCCGATCGCACCGGCGATGACGCTCTTATGGAGCGCGTTCGCGCCGATCGTCGCGGTCTCTACGGAGGAATTTACCTCGACGAGTGTCGCCGGAAGCGCACCGCCGCGGATGAGCGCGGACAGCGAAGAAGCTTCTTCCTGCGAGAATCCGCCCCCTCTGGTGATCAGGCAGGATCTGGAATTGATCTTCTCCTTGACGGTCGGCGCGGAGATAACTTCGTCGTCCAGCATGATGACGATCGCGGTCGCATCTACGGTGTTGCCGTTTTCATCCTTGAGGGTCGGATTGACCGTTCCGGAATACGCCTTTTCGGTCCCTTCCGCGAACAGCTCGGAACCCTCCGCGGAGAACTCCAGCGTAACGCGGTATCCGCCGTTCTGCGTATCCGTTTCGAACCCGGCATCCCGGATGGCGTCACCGTTCATGATGACCGTACCGTCCGCGAGCAGGAATCGCATCTGAGCCGTCTTGCCGATCTGCTTGATCGCCTCTTCCGCGTCTTCAACGCCCGGCATTTCGACACGGATGCGCTTGCTGCCTTCGATCGAGACCGTCGCTTCCGAGATGCCCATCGCGTTGACACGGTTTTCGAGGACGGACTTGGTCTGCTCCATGAGCTTGGTCAGATCCGTACCGGTCTCATTCGTATCCGCTTCAAGCAATACGTAAACACCGCCGTTGATATCCAGGCCGTATTTCATCTTCTCGCCGAGGCTTTTGACGGAGCCTATGCCGAAGAACGAAACGAAAGCTCCGAAGAGGATGACCAGGATCACAACAGCTGCCAAGAATTTTCTGGTTCCAGATTTCATTTGATCACATTAACCTTTCCTATGGATTGCATTAAGACACAATAATGCATTGTAACTAAATTATTTTACACTATAACCGTTACAATATCAAGGAAAATCGGGAATTCATACAATGTGTCCGCAAGAATGTTTATCCGGTTTTTATGCGATTTCAGGGACCGTCCGCTGCGGGAAATCGGTATGAAAAAAGGGGCTTCGCATCCGGTCGGCGATAACCCCTGATCATTCTGCGGCCTGTCAGACTACTCCGATTTTTCTTCAGCGCTTTCAGCGTTCTCCTTGCGGGCGCCCAGTTTCTTCGGCGTGACCTTCTTGGTGTTGGAAGCGGATTTCTCCTCTTTTTCTTCTGCCGGAGCCTCATCGGCCTTCTTGGACTCCGTCTTGCGGCGTACGCTGCCGACAGCGGTCTTCGTGATTTCCATCTTGGTATGCGAAGAGTTGATCGAGATGATGACAGTGTCTTCCTTGACGGTATCGATCTTGCCGAGGATGCCGCCGATGGTGACGATCTCATCTCCCTTGGTGAGAGAATCTCTCATCTCTCTCGTTTCTTTGTCTCTCTTGCGCTGCGGACGGATCATCATCAGATACATCAGCACAATGAAGAAGACCAGCAGCAGTAAATTCATAACACCAGCATTCATTTTTAATTGTCCTCCTGAAACTTGATTATCGATCGTTAATGGCAGATACCCGTTCCGCGAAACCGGAACCGGGGACCGCAATGGTGCCGGCGGTGGGGCTCGAACCCACACGGTATCACTACCACTGGATTTTGAATCCAGCGCGTCTGCCAATTCCACCACGCCGGCATAGCGTGAAAATTATAGCATAGCTGCCCGTTCTTTGCAAGAAAAAACCTCCTGACAGCGGTCAGAAGGTGTTGGTGTGGATGACTGGACTCGAACCAGCACGGTTGCCCACATGCCCCTCAAGCATGCGCGTCTGCCATTCCGCCACATCCACATGACGACTATATTATTATACATGATTCGCGGAAGAATGCAAGGACTTTTTTAAAATTCCTCGAGCATTCTGTCCACGGTCTTGTACAGGTCGTCAAGGGTTCCGTTGTTTTCGATGACGCGGGTCGATCCGGCCTTGCGCACGTCGTCGGAGACCTGGCTGGCGATCATGCGGTCGATGATGTCGTCCGGCAGCCCGTTCCTCTTGCGGATGCGTTCCTTTCGGATCTTTTCATCCGCGATCACCGACCAGATCTCCTCGTACGCCCGGTCTTCCGGCGATGAACCGGCTTCAAACAGGAGCGGGATCGCGACAAAAACGATCGCTTCCCCTGCCCTGTTTGCATCCGCAAGCCGGTCGCGGACATCTTCGCGGATCACGGCTGTCGTTCCGGCCTCGAGGAGCTCTTTTTTGACCGGATCATGAAAGACCAGCTCCCGCATCCGCTGCCGGTCCATGCTGCCGTCCTCCCGGATGTACTCCGGTCCGAAGTGCTCGAGGATATACGGGATCGCTTTGCCGCCCGGAGCGGTCATCTCGTGCGCCATCCTGTCCGTGTCGATCACGGTATAACCGAGCGCCTGGAGGTGATCGGTCACCGCCGTCTTGCCGGAACCGATCCCTCCCGTTACTGCGATGGTGAGCATCCTGACTGTCCTCCCCTGCTACTTCAGTTCAAACCAGGTCGTGCCGCTGTGGACGTCGCAAAGGAGCCTGACCTTCAGGTCCGCCGCGTTCTCCATATTGCGGATCAGCAGCTCCTTGACGGTTTCAGCTTCCTCCGAAACCGCCTCCACGATCAGCTCATCGTGGATCTGCAGGATCAGCTCGGACCGGAGCCCCCTCTCGCGGATCTCGCGGTCCACATGCACCATGGCGATCTTGATGATGTCCGCTGCCGTGCCCTGGATCGGCGTATT
>CAYLSR010000161.1:0-4834 GCA_964385855.1 uncultured Mogibacterium sp. | reverse complement strand
ACTCGGCCATGCAGACAAAAGTCAGGTTCTCAGGAAAGACCTTCCGCTCAAATCCGTCAAACGACTCGTCCACCAGCGTCCGGGTGATCTCTCTGGCGCGGTCCGGACGGAAGTTGATGAAGATCACGGAATCTCCGCTCTTGATCGTCCCTTCACCGACGACCGTCGGCAGGACGAATTCGTCGGTCTCGTCCTTCGCGTAGGAGATCTCCAGAGCTTCCGCGGCGCTCGCGGCGCGGACACCCTCGTTCAGCGTAAGCGCGTCATAGGCTTTGACCAGGCGCTCCCACCGTTTATCGCGGTCCATCGCGTAGAACCGCCCGGAGATGACGCCGATCCGGCCGAGTCCGATCTCCTTCATGTGCGCTTCCAGCTGCTCGAAGTAGATGCCGGCGCTCTTCGGCGGGACGTCCCGCCCGTCCAGGAAGCAGTGGACGCAGACGTCCGTGACACCGCAGCGCTTGGCCATATCGAGCACGGCGAGCAAATGGTGGATGTGGCTGTGGACGCCGCCGTCCGACAGGAGCCCCATCACGTGCAGCGTATGCCCGGCGGCCGCGTTCCGCATGGCGGTGAGCAGGGCTTTGTTCTCGAAGAATGAGCCGTCTTCGATCGCGCGGGTGATCTTCGGCAGGTCCTGGTAGATGACGTTGCCCGCTCCGATGTTGGTGTGCCCGACTTCCGAGTTGCCGATCTGCCCGTCCGGCAGACCGACCGGCAGCCCGCTGGCTTCTATCGTGATGAACGGATAAGACGAGAAGATGCGGTCGAGATTTGGCTTGCGCGCCGCGGCGATCGCGTTTCCGTGCACTTCTTTGCGGATCCCGTATCCGTCCAGTATCATCAGCATGGTTGGTCTGTGTTTCATGATGTTCCTCCTCGGTTAAACCTCTTACCCGCTTATTATAACTTGCTTCCACCGGAATTTCCACCTATAATTACAGGTAGAGCCGCCGTGCCGGCGGCTTCAGGACAGGAGATCATATGAGCAAACTCACCTTTACCGAAGATCAGCAGCGTGCCATCGATACGCTGGACAAGAGCATCCTCGTGGCGGCGGCCGCCGGCTCCGGAAAGACCGCGGTCCTGATCGAACGCATCATCAACATCATCCTGCAAGGGCAGGCCAATGTCGATGAGCTTCTTGTGGTGACCTTTACGAATGCCGCGGCTACGGAGATGAAGGTCAAGCTCCAGAAGGCGCTTAGAAAGCGCATGGAGGAAGACCCGAAGCAGGCAGGACCGCTGTCCGCTCAGCTGGACAGGATGTATCAGGCCTATATCTCCACCTTCCACAGTTTCGCGCTCCGGGTGATCCGGGAGTATTTTTATAAAATCGACGTGGAACCGGGATTCGGCATCTGCGATGAAGTCCAGGCGACAATCCTCCAGACGGAGGCCATGGAAGAGCTTTTTGAGGAGTGCTTCGAGCACGATGACCTCCTGCCGGGCGGTTCCTTCCGGGATTTCCTGCGGCACTATTCCGGTGATCGGAACGAAGATGCGCTGATCCGGGATCTGATCGCGAATTACGGCAAACTCCGCAGCATCCCGCGGTACTTTGAGTGGGCGGACGACCGCGCGGAGATGCTCCGGTACCCGGAGACCGGCTATGAGGATTCGCCGGTTACCGCCCTGCTGAGGCAGACGCTGGCGTCGGAACTCGAAAAAGCGGTCCGGGATGCCGTGCTTGCGGAGAGCCTGGTGGAAGCGGCCGGTCTGCCGAGGATCGCGGAAGCGATCAGAGCCGAAAAGGAGGGAATCCTCGCGGTGCAGGCCTTGCTCGGAGCACATCCGGACGGCGATGCGGGCGGGGCGCCGGCTGTTTCGCTGGAGGAGTTCTTCCGGGCAGCCGCGGCCGTGCAGTTCCCGGCGCTTCGGGCCAGAAAGGACGAAAAGGAGACGTACGCACTCATCAAAGACGACATCAAGACGCTGAGAGAACGTTACAAGGGCACGATCCGCGGCCTCGCCGCCAAATACGCCGAACCGGGACTCGAAGAGCGCTTCCGCGAGATGGACGCGGCCTACGGCTATACGAAATACTATTTGGAGATCCTCAAGGCCTTTGAGGAGCGGTTCGCCGAAAAGAAAAAAGAGCGGAACCTCATGGATTTCAGCGATATCGAGCACACCTGCGCGGCCATTCTGGAGGATCCTGAGGTGTCCGAAGTACTCCGGAACCGCTTCCGGTATATCTTCATCGACGAGTACCAGGACACCAACAAGCTTCAGGAGTACCTGATCGGGATGATCGCGCGGCCGGACAACCTCTTTAAAGTCGGCGACGTCAAGCAGAGCATCTACCGGTTCCGGCAGTCGGACCCGAAGATCTTCGAGCAGGTCCGCAGGGAATACGACCGGGAGGACCGGCCGGATGCCGTGACGATCGACCTCAACCGGAACTTCCGAAGCAACCGCCGGACGATCGACTATATCAATACGATCTTCGAAGCTGTCATGCCGGGGTACGATGAGAAGGCCCGACTGTATCAGGACGAACGGTTTCAGAGAGATCCGGAGGAATACGACCTGATGCCGGAAGTCCACGTGCTTGTGGAGGACGGAGCGGAGGAACTGCTGACCGACGGGGACGAGGAAGAAGAGTATCAGATGTCGCGGTCGGAGGCGGAGGCGCGTCACATCGCGGACATCATCCACGGCATCCTCGGACAGGAATTCTACGACGGGAAAATCGGGGCGCGGCGCAAAGCCACGCCGAGAGATATCGTGATCCTCATGCGAGGCATCAAGAGCCACGCGGGCATCTACCACAAGGTGCTGACCGAGCAGCGGATCGACTCACACGTCAACGATGAAGAGGGGTATTTCGACACCGTGGAGGTCAGCATCGCGGTCTCGCTCCTGAAGGTCATCGACAACTTCCGGCAGGATATCCCGCTGCTGGCGGTCCTCCGGTCGGAGATCGGCGGCTTTACGCCGGAAGAACTCGCGGAGATCCGCGCGTCCGCCAATGAAACGGGCGAGCGGATGCCGTACCACAAAGCGTGCACCCGGTATCTGACGGCCGGCAGCTGCCCGGAGCTCCGGGCGAAGCTCTCGGAGATCCTGTCGCGGCTGGAACGCTGGCGGTCGGACGCTGGCAGCATGGCGCTGGATGAATTCATCTGGCACGTGCTGACGGATTCCGGGTACTATCTGTATGCAGGCGCCATGTACGGAGGCCGGCAGCGGCAGGCGAACCTGCGGACGCTGGCGGACCGCGCCCGGCTGTATCAGGATGCCGGGGTCGCTTCGCTGGGCGGGTTCCTCCGCTACGTTGAGATCCTGAAGAGCAAGGAGGTCCGGACCGGGCAGGCGGTGCTGGTGAGCGAAGACGACGACGTCGTCCGGATCATGACGATCCACAAGAGCAAGGGGCTGGAGTTCCCGTTCGTCATCGTGGCCGGTATGGGCAGGCCGATCCGGCGGGATACAGCAGGCAAAGGGTTCCTCATCGACTCCGACATCGGCGTGTCCATGTCCTACGTGAACAAGGAACGGAAGTTCTGGCGGTCGACGATCCTCCAGCGGATCATCGCGGAAAAGGGCGGAGAAGAGGCATTTCAGGAAGAGCTGAGGATCCTCTACGTGGCGCTGACACGGGCGAGGGAAAAACTGATCCTGGTCGGAACGGTCAGGAACCGCGAGCGGCTCGAGCAGACCGTCCCGGGGACCGGCAGCTATTTTGAGATCATCAAGGGACAGCTTCGGACGGATCAGAACCTGTTCCGGATCAGCGAAGCGGGGGAACTGAAACCGCAGAGGCGCACCAACAATCTGGAACAGTTCCTACAGGCGCGCGCCGGACTGCGGCAGGACGAGGCGGAACGCTTCCGGAAGCAGGTTGCGGAACGGCTGGAGTACCGGTATCCGGAGGAACAGGCGCTGTCGGCAAAGGCGAAGTATTCCGTCAGCGAACTCCGGGCGCTTAAAGAGAAGACCGCTCTGCCGGAACGGCGGATCTCCCTGAACGGGCCGGCGTTTGAAGCGGACGGCGGCATCACCGGCGCGGAGATCGGGACCGGATACCACCGCATCATGGAAGCGCTGGACTTCAGCCGGTGCGGGACCGATGGACCGGAGGACGCGGCGGCGACCGAGCGGTACATCCGGGAGACCGCGGAGGCGCTCAGGGACAGCGGCGCGATCGAGGCGGGCGTCTTTGCACGGATCGACCGGGAGCGCATCCTCGACTTCTTCCGAAGTCCGATCGGAAAGCGGGCAGTCCTCGCCGCGGCAGCAGGAACGATGCACAAGGAATGGCCGTTCACACTGCGGACGGAGGTGGACGGGCAGCAGGTGCTGGTGCAGGGCATCATCGACTGCTGCTTCGAAGAAGCGGGCAGCCTGATCCTGATCGATTACAAGAGCAACTACGTTCGCGGCGGTGCGGACGGCGCCGTGCAGGAGGTCGTGGAGAGGTACCGGGAGCAGCTCAGGCTCTACCGGGAAGCACTGGAGGCGGGGACCGGTAAGACCGTGGCGGAGAGCTGCCTCTATCTGTTCGCGGCCGGCCGGGCCGTGCCGGTCGCCCTGTGAGGGCGGCAGCCGGCAGAACTGAAAACAGGCGATGAAAAAGCGCTCCCGAAGGGGGAGCGCTTTTCCGTCATAAAGTCTTTTTGATAAGTTGTCGGCTTTGACGATAATTCCGAAGAATTATACAATGCCCTGGCACATCATTGCTTCAGCAACTCTTTCGAATCCGGCGATGTTCGCACCGGCAACGAGGTTGTAGCCGAGGTTGTACTTTTCGCAAGCTTCAGCAGCCAGCTTGTGGATGTTGACCATGATGCCTTCGAGCTGAGCGAATACGTCGTCCTCATTCCAGATG
>CAYLSR010000160.1:644-4840 GCA_964385855.1 uncultured Mogibacterium sp. | reverse complement strand
GTGGCTGTCCGACCCGAGGATCATGTTGCCGCAGGCCGCCAGCTCTTCGCGGGCGTAGGAGTGGATGACACTCTGGTTCGCCGGGACGTAGATCCCGCCGTATTTCTTCGCGGCGGACAGGCCGAAGACGTGGTCGTCCTCGTTGATGGTCCCGCCGACCGCGCAGAGGCTGTTATGGCAGTTGGTCATGGCGTACGGGATCGGGAACTCCCTGAGCCCGCTGGCCCTGGCCGTCTGAATGATGCCGACGTAGGTGATGTCGTGTGACACCAGCGCATCGAACCGGATGTGGAAGATCCCGTCACTGCTCTCCGCGCGGTGCGCGTTCAGGATCTGATACGCGATCGTCCCGGCATGCCCCGCCTTCGGATCCGCGCCTTCCGGTGCTTTGTGCGGCGCGCCTTCCCGCCAAACCGCCGGCTGCTGCAAATACTTGATCATCTTTTTTTGCCTCCTGATTCATTTTCTCTTCGGTGTGTATCTCATGTCCTTCCGGTTGCGGCCCCACGCGTTGTTGTCGAGCATCTCCGGCATGTATTCATCCACAAGGTCCAGCAGGTCTTTACGGCGGATGAAGTCTTCGATCGCGCGGATATCCTGCCAGATCTCGCGGTCCTTATCGTAGAACGGGACGATCTCCCGGACTCTGTCGTAGATGATCTGGTGGAACGGGCTGATCCCCTGTCCGTGCGTGTTGAGCATCCTCCGGATGTCGATCGCCTGGCAGGCCGTCATGAGCTCGAACGCCAGCACCGAGAAGGTGTTCTGCACGATCTGACCGGCCTTGCGCGCCGCGGTCGTGCCCATCGACACGAAGTCCTCCTGATTGGCCGAGGACGGGATCGAGTCGACGGAAGCCGGATGCGCGAGCACCTTGTTCTCCGAAACCATGGACGCTGCCGCGTACTGCACGATCATGTAGCCGGAGTTCACGCCGGCCTCGACCGTCAGGAACGGCGTCAGGCCGTTGGACAGCGCGGCGTTGACCATGCGCTCGGTCCGGCGCTCCGAGATGTTGGCGAGCTCCGCGCCGGCGATCCCGAGGAGGTCGAACGGCAGCGCCATCGGTTCTCCGTGGAAGTTCCCGCCGGAAATGACGGACTCGTCTTCGAGCAGGAGGATCGGGTTGTCCGTCACCGCGTTCAGCTCGATGTTGACGCGCTCGATCACAAACTGCAGCGAATCGCGGACCGCCCCGTGGACCTGCGGGATGCACCGAAGCGCGTACGCGTCCTGCACCCGGTCGTTCTGGCAGTTGTCCAGGATCTCCGACCCCTCCAGCAGGAGCCGCATGTTCTCCGCCACCATGATCTGGCCCTTGTGGCCTCTGAGGTGATGGATGCGCGGGTCGAAGGCGTTCCGGAGGCCCGTCAGACCTTCAAACGTCATGGAAGCGATAATGTCCGCCATCTCCGCGGCGCAGATGGTGTCGTACAGCGCGATCGCGCCCGCGGAAGTCATCGCGCAGGTGCCGTTCGTCATGCCGAGCCCCTCCTTGCAGAGCAGGGTCGGGACCGTCCGGATGCCGGCACGGCGCATCGCTTCCGCACCCGGAAGGACCTCACCGTTGTACTTCGCGAGGCCGAGGCCGAGGATCGGCAGCGTCATGTGCGCGAGCGGTGCCAGGTCGCCGGAAGAACCCAGCGAGCCCTTCTCCGGGACGACCGGGATGACATCTTTGTTGAGCATCTCCACCATGATCTCCACGAGGAGCGGCCGCACGCCGGAGACACCGACCAAGAGGTTGTTGGACCGCAGGATCATGATGCCTCTCACGACCTCGTCGCTGTACGGATCGCCGGTCGCGGTGCAGTGGCTGAGGATCAGATTGGTCGACAGCTGGTTGGACATCTCCTGAGAGACCGCGATCTTCTGGAAGTCGCCGAATCCCGTCGTGATGCCGTACGCGACGCGGCCCTCGTTCTGGATCTTTTCCGCCAGCTCTCTGGACTTCTGCATGCGCTCGAGCGCAGCCGGGTCGATTTTGACTTTCGCTTTAAATCTCGCCGCCGCGACAAATTCCTCAAATACCAGACTCTGACCGTCCAGTACGATTTCTTCGATCAATGAAGGGTTGTATTTCATCTAAGGCACCTCCTATTCCGTTTGTCTATTTTACGATTCTGCCGTTTTTGATCACCTTTTCAGCCAGATTGGAGCCCATCCGGTACGCCAGATAATCCAGATCCGGCGCGTTCCAGAGCACGAGGTCCGCCTTCTTGCCCGGCTCGATGCTCCCGACCTGCCCGGCCCTGCCGATCGCCGCCGCCGCGTTCAGCGTCACCGCCGTCAGCATCTCCTCCGGCGTCATCCGGTAGCGGAGGCAGGCGATGTTCATGCAGAACTGCAGGTTGAGGCTCGGGCAGGAACCCGGATTGAAGTCCGAAGCGACCGCGACCGGGACCCCGGCTTCGATCATCGCCCGCGCCGGCGCGTAGGTCGCGCCAAGATAGAAGCTCGTCGCCGGGAGCAGGCAGGCGATGGTCCCGCCCCGCACGAGCGCGTCGATCCCATTCTGATCGCAGACGATGAGGTGCTCGGCGGAGACCGCGTTCAGCTCCGCGCAGACCTCCGTCCCGCCGATGCACTCGATCTCGTCGGTGTGGATCTTCGGCTTGAGCCCATGGCGGATGCCCGCTTCGAGCACCCTGCGGGATTCCTCCGCCGTAAAGACGCCTTTCTCGCAGAATACGTCGCAGTACTCCGCGAGTCCCTCTGCATCCGCCCGCGGGATCATCTCCTCCGTCAGCAGGCGGAGGTATCCTTCGCGGTCCTCTTTGTACTCCTCCGGCAGCGCGTGCGCGCCGAGGAAGGTCGAGACGAGGTCCATCGCGTGATCCTCGTTGAGCTTCCGGACGACTTCCATCTGCCGGAATTCGGTCTCCGTATCGAGCCCGTAGCCGCTCTTGGCCTCGCAGGTCGTGACGCCGAGCGCCAGCATCTCGTCGAGCGCCGCCGCGGTCTTCTCGCAGAGTTCCTCCGTGCTCGCCGCGCGGGTCGCCCGCACCGTCGACAGGATCCCGCCACCGGCCGCCAGGATGTCCAGGTACCCCGCTCCGTGGAGCTTGAGCCCGAGCTCGTTCTGGCGCCAGCCGCCGAAGACCAGGTGCGTGTGCGCGTCCACCAGGCCCGGCGTGACGAGCTGCCCGCGGGCATCCAGGACCTCGTCCGCCACAGGGGCTTCCCCCTGCCCGACCGCCGCGATGCGGCCGCCTTCGACCAGAATCCACGCGTCCCGGAGCACCCGGATCTCGTTCTGCAGCGCGCCGGCCCGAGGGCCCTGCCCTTCCGGGGTCGCCAGCATCCCGATATTCTTGATCAGCATTGTATTTTTCATCTTGCAGCCTTTCACCATCCGAAGCACTAACGGAGCGCTTCCTCGATCACGCTGTCCTCCGCGATGTACGGCAGAGTGATGTGATCGCTGCCCGCGTACAGCTGATTGTACTCCGCGGAGACGGCCATCGCGTTCTCGTTGCGCGCCCAGTTTCTGCGCGCGACGCCGACCATCGTATCCCACGGCATCGCCATCTTGAGGATCTCGTCCACGCGCTCCGAGCCGTCGAGCACCATGCCGAAGCCGCCGTTCACGGCGTTGCCGATGCCGGTGCCGCCGCCGTTATGGAGCGCGATGTAGCTCATGCCTCTCGCCGCGTTGCCGGCGTAGCACTGGACCGCCATGTCCGCCATGATGTTGGAGCCGTCCTTGATGTTGGACGTTTCACGGAACGGCGCGTCCGTCCCGCCGGTATCGTGGTGGTCTCTGCCGAGGATGACCGGACCGATCTCGCCGTTCCGGACCATCTCGTTGAACTTCAGCGCGATGTTCATGCGGCCGAGCGCATCCTGATACAGGATCCTGCACTGCGTGCCGACGACCAGCTTGTTCTTGCCGGCGTCGCGGACCCAGACGTAGTTGTCGTAATCCTGATAGCGCCTGTTGTTCGCCAGGATGTACTCCGCGGCCGCGGCGTCCGTCTTCGCGAGGTCTTCAGGATCGCGGGACAGGCAGCACCAGCGGAACGGGCCGTACCCGAAGTCAAAGAGGTTCGGTCCGAGGATGTCTTCGACGTAGGACGGGAAGATGAACCCGTCGAGGTCGTTCTCGCCGTTGCGGATGCCGCCCGCGTGGCACAGGTCCGGCTGGATGATGTCCACGCAGCCGCGCTCCAGCATGTCCTTGAAGCCCCAGCGGG
>CAYLSR010000160.1:0-634 GCA_964385855.1 uncultured Mogibacterium sp. | reverse complement strand
ATGCCGGTGTCGTAAACCGCCTTGAGGAAGCTGTTGCCGTAGTCGAAGAAGTAGGTGCCGCGTTCGCTGAACTTGCAGATCATCTCGTAGTGATGCTGCAGCGTCTTGTCGACGAGCTCGTGGAAGCGATCCGGATCGTTCGCGAGCATCTCGGTCCGCTCCTCGAATGTCAGACCCTGCGGGCAGTAGCCGCCTTCATACGGCACGTGGCAGGACGTCTGGTCGGACATCAGGTCGACGTGGATCTCCTGCTCGTACAGGTACTCCAGCAGATCGACGATGTTGCCGTGGTACGCGACCGCGCAGGCCTTCCCTTCACGCTGATGCTCCAGCGCGATGGCCGCCGCTTCTTCGAGGCTGCCCGTCCGGTGGCTCACCCAGCCCTGCGTGTAGCGGGTCTCGATGCGGGAGTCGTCGACTTCCGCGATGATCGACGCGGCGCCCGCGATCTCCGCGGCCTTGCCCTGCGCGCCGCTCATCCCGCCCAGACCGGCGGAGATGAAGAGCTTCCCGGCCAGATTCCCGTCCTGCGGGATGCCCAGCTTGAGCCGGCCGGCGTTGAGCAGCGTGTTGAATGTCCCGTGGACGATGCCCTGCGGTCCGATGTACATCCAGCCGCCGGCGGTCATCTGTC
>CAYLSR010000159.1:0-4860 GCA_964385855.1 uncultured Mogibacterium sp. | reverse complement strand
AGAGGGACTGGAGGAGATCCAGATCCTCCTGCGTTCCCTGCGAAGCCGCAAATCGGTCGATTGCCTTGCACGCCTGATAGAGGCCTTCCCGGCATGGCGTGCACTTTCCGCAGGATTCGTGCAGGAAGAAGTGCAGGATCTGCTGCACCTGCAGCACCATGTCGCGGGTCTCATCGAGCACCAGCACGGCGCCGGAACCGAGCGACTTACCGTTTCTGCGCAGGTTGTCGAAGGCGACTTCCAGGCTGATTTCCTCCGGACGGATGTAGCCGCAGGAGGAGCCGCCGAGCTGGATCGCCTTGATCGTGTGACCCTCCTTCGCGCCGCCGGCGAGTCCGACTACGACATCGGAGAGCGTCGCGTCCGTCGCGACCTCGTAGCAGCCCGGCTTCCGGACGTCACCGGAGATGGAGAAGATCTTGGTGCCCGGGTATTCCGGGGAACCGATCTTCGAGAACCATGCCGCGCCGTTCCGGACGATTTCCGGGACGTTGGCGAAGGTTTCGACGTTGTTGACGACGGTCGGCTTGCCGAAAGCGCCTTTGACCGTCGGGTATGGCGGCTTCAGGCGCGGTTCCGCGCGGCCGCCCTCGATCGAGCTCAGCAGGGCGGTCTCTTCGCCGCAGACGTAAGAACCCGCTCCGGCATAGACCTGAACGTTCACGTCGCCGGTCAGGCCGCGTTCCTGCGCCTGCCGGACGGCATTTCTGAGCAGTGCAATCTGCTTTTCGTACTCGCCGCGGATGTAGAGGATCACATCCGAAGCACCGACCGCATATGCGGCGATCAGAACGCCTTCCACGACGGTATGCGGGTCGTTTTCCAGGATATAGCGGTCCTTGAAGGTGCCCGGCTCCCCCTCGTCACCGTTGCAGACGATGTATTTGACATCGCCCGCGCTGGCCTTCGCGCCGGACCACTTGAAGCCGGTGTTGAACCCGGCGCCGCCGCGCCCGCGGAGCTTCGAGGCGCCTTCCACCGCGGCGATCAGCTCGTCGCGGTCCGTCTGCCGGGCCTTGGCGAGCGCCTCATAGCCGCCGGCAGCGATATAATCATCGATGGATTCCGGATTGATCTTCCCCGCGTTGCGCAGGGCAATCCTCGTTTCTGTTACTGACATGATACAGCCGCCTCCTTTTCAATGATCTCTCGGATGGAATCTCTGGTAACGGATGTGTACAGGCGCCCGTTCACGATCAGATTCGGGGCTGTTTCGCAGCGTCCGAGACATTCGCAGTATTCGAGCTGATAGCGGCCGTCTTCGGAACGTCCGCCGATCGGACAGCCGGCGACCTTTTGCAGTTCCTTTAGCAGATCCACGCCTTCCGCGATATAGCAGCTGGTGCCGCGGCAGACTTCGATCCGGACTGCCGCCGGCTTCTCCAGCAGGATCATGGAATAGAAGCTCAGCGTTTCGTAGACCTTCGATTCCGGCAGGCCCTTTGCCGCGGCGATCGCCCGGACATCCTCTTCGCTGACCCAGCCGCGTTCGTTCTGCAGAGCCAGCGCGATCTCAAGTATATTGTTATTTTGCATCATTCCACAGTCCATAACTCTCTCCTTCCTTGAGCGCTTCGACTCTGCATGGGACATAGCGGTAGATCGCGTCGCCGGCGATCTCATCGACATCCTCCGCGGAGGTCAGCCTGTTGACGCCGTCACCATAGACTTTGCCGCTCTTGTAATCCGCAAGGCCGAAGTGATGCGTGATCTTGCCGTATCCGCGGGCAGCCTGGTAGGAATACTCGATCGGCACCTTGATAGAGCCGGCTTTGGTCGAGACGCGGACCCACTGTCCGTCGGAAAATCCCTGCTTCACCGCGTCTGCCGGATTCATCGTGAAGACGTACGGCTGGCGGAAGCGATAGGTGTCCGGGTTGCGCATGATGGTGTTGACGCCGGCTTCATCGCTGTGCGTACCGGCGGAAATCAGGAACGGGTACTCCCCGGAACGCGCCGTTGCGGCTTCCTCCAGCTCCGGTGTGATCGCGCCGATGAATTTGTCCACGGTCTCATCGTAGAGGTGGACCTTCCCGTCCGCGTGCTTGACGTGGTCACGGATCGCGCCTTCGATCGTGCCGTCCGCCGCGCCGAAGACGTTGCCGCTCGGGCTGTGGTCGATCGCGAAGAAGACCTGGTCGCGGATTACGAGCGGGAACAGGTCCGGATCGCTCTCCAGCTCCGGATGGACGCCCGGGGCGGCATAGCCGACGCGCATCGCGTTCTCGACATTCATGAGGCCGTGGATGAATTTCGTCCAGAACACCGCCTTGGACATCGATCCCATGGCTTTGCCCATGACTTTGTAAAGCACAGGATCGCGGGCATCCTCTCTGCCGATCTTCGCCAGATACTCATAGACCGGCAGGATGATCGCGAGGCGGTCGTTGTTCTTCACACCTTCCTCCGCGATGTCGTACAGGTACTGCGGGATCTCCGGCAGGAGGCCGGAGGCTTCCATGATGTCGGTCAGGATGTCGCAGTCGTCGCGGCGCTCCGCTTCCCGCTGCAGCAGCTGCTGCTTGAAGACCAGCGTCGAGAACGGATAGCCGCCGGAGAAGATGGTCGTGCCGAACCGCTCATATCCGGTCGTGCCCGGCAGGATGTAGTCCGCGCATCGGGCGGTCTCGGTCATCGCGATATCGATGACGACCATGAGGTCCAGATTCTTGAAATCTCTGATGAGCGCATTGGAATCCGGCCAGGTTCTCGCCGGGTTTCCTGCGACGACGAACAGGGCGCGCATGCGGTCCTGCTCATTCGGATCTTCCATGCATTCCTGCAGCGCGTTTCCGCCGAAGACGCCCGTCGTCGGGAATCCGTTGGTCTTCCAAGTCCTCCAGCATCCCGGTGTGTTCTCATCGGTGTAAGGACCCCACGGGAGATAGTCGTTCGGCAGCGTATTCGTGCCGGCCTTGAACAGATTGCCGGTCACAGCCGTCAGCAGGAGAACCAGGTAGGCGCTCAGCGTGGCGTGCCTGCCGAAATACAGGCCGAGATCCATGTGGACGCCCCATTTCTTCGTGCAGAGGATCCGGGTGAACTCCATGATCTGCTCTTTTGGCACCTGGCAGACCCGGAGCGCCTCATCGACGTCGAAATCCTCAAACCACTTCCGGCCTTTTTCCCATCCGGACGTGTATTTTGCGATAAACTCCTTGTCTTCCCAGCCGTTCTGCACGATGATCGAGAGGATCGCGCGCGCGAGCAGCGCATCGGTACCGTTCTTCGGCATGATGTGCATCTCGGCCATGCGGGACGTCTCAGTCAGGCACGGATCGATCGCGATGAACATCCGGTTCGGGTTCTCCGCCGCGTCGCGGATCGCGAACCTGGCGTTGCCGACATTGTGCGAGACGTAGGTGTTCGCGCCCCAGCAGATGAAGACTTCACTCTCGAACGCTTCCCCTTCGATTGGCGGGAACTGCTTGCCGATGAGCTTACCGCCGGCCCACCACGGGGAGACGAACTCCACGGAGAGCGGGTTGAAGGCCCACTGTGAGCCGAGCAGATGCATCATGTCGTGCAGCGGGAACATCGGACATTGGTCGACGGCGAGGCCGACGCCGTAGAAACCGAAGGCCTTCGGGCTGTATTTTGCCTGAATCTCCTTCACCTTCGCGCCGATTTCCGACAGGGCCTGTTCCCATGAGATGCGGACATATTCCTCGCCGACACGCTTCAGCGGGTAGTCCAGACGGTTCTTGTTGTGTTGGAAATACTTCATCGCACGGCCCTTTCTGCAGCAGTAGCCGCCGAGCGAGCGCATGCTGGCCTTGTCCGGTCTCACGTTGACGATCTTGTTGTCTTCGATCTGGACCTCCAGGCCGCAACAGACTCCGCAGTTGTAGCAACTGGTCTGTTTCCATTCAGCTCCCATAACGAAATCCTCCTTTTTGCTGAATCTCTTTGTGAAGAGTTTATCAGCTTCGGGAAGAAGAAAAAAAGGCTCAGTCCCGCCTGCCTGTTTCAGATTGGCAGTCTTGTGCGGATTTCTGTCAAGACGGCACAATCAACAGGAATTGTGTCACGGCCGTGAAATCTTTCCGCGGCTAACGGGCGAATTCTGCAACACCGGAGAACAGTTCCATGGTATACTGTGTTTATATGAGAGGCCGTCAGAGATTGAAAAGGAGCTGATCAGATGGCGCTGAAATCAACCGAGCGGACGCTGCGGCGCTGCATGCGCAAACTCATGCGCGAAAAACATCTTAAGAAGATCACGGTCGATGACATCTGCGAAATGGCGGAGATCGGAAGATGAAGGGGGCAGATGGGAACTGTATGAATCTCATACACCACTCCGACCGGGGTTGTCAGTATGCCAGCAGCAAGTATGTGTCCCTGCTGCGTCAGTATGGCATCCGTATCAGCATGACTGAGAGCGGAGATCCCAAGGATAACGCACAGGCTGAACGTATCAACAACACGATGAAGAATGAACTACTCAAGGGGATGCGATTCGGCTCTCTGGAACAGGTGAAGGAGGCCGTTTCATCCGCAGTATGCTTTTATAACGAGGAACGGCCACACATGAGCGTCAACATGATGACACCCCGCGAGGCCTCACTCTGCACGGGAGAAATAGCAAAGAAGTGGACTAGTTTCAGGGAACGGAGAATAAAAGAAAAAAAAGATGCTTGCATAAACCCTGATATTTGTTTACCTTTGCCTTCTGTTCAGGGGGATCCTTCCGGGCTTCGCCCTCCAGTCACCCCCTGAACAGAATAACATTAGGAGATGTCAACCTATATCAGTAATAATTAACAATAGACAACCTATATCAGTAATAAAGATTAACCCAGTCAACTTTAAAAAGGGTTAAGACATAAAGGTAGTCAACCTAAATCAGGAAACTAC
>CAYLSR010000158.1:0-4862 GCA_964385855.1 uncultured Mogibacterium sp. | reverse complement strand
CGTAAGATGGATATGCTAAAATTGTTCCTAACTAAATGACATTGGGACGGTTCTTCTGTCATCACAATCCGGCTTCCAGCTCCGCGACCGAACCGTATCCGTATTCCCGCACCATATCCTCCGCGGTCATGGCAGCGATGTTTTTGCCTGCCGCCTTCAGTTCTTCCATCCAGGATTCGTAGAGCGCAAATGTCCGGTCGGAATACGTTGTGAGCTCGCCTCGGAAATACGTCTCCGAAGAAGTTGCGTACGGGGTGTCCTCCGAGGTGCGGATCCTGCGCCCGCGCCGCGCGTAGCGCGGATATTCTGCGCGGAATTCCTCATCCCATGCGACGTGCATCGCGATGATCTTCTCCTGCCGGGCCAGCCGCTCCGGCGAGCGGTACGGCAGGCGGTTTTTCAGGTGTTCGTACTCCTCCGGCGCGGTACTCTCCATCATCCGCGCGTACTTC
This sequence comes from uncultured Mogibacterium sp., assembly GCA_964385855.1. GTDB lineage: Bacteria > Bacillota > Clostridia > Peptostreptococcales > Anaerovoracaceae > CAYLSR01. Next base: position 4,410 of record CAYLSR010000158.1, on the reverse strand, counting down.
TCGGTCAGGAGATTCCAGCCGTTCTCCGCCGCCTCCCGGAGGTCGTCCAGATAGCTTTCCAAAAGCGGCTCCGGCCAGGACCGGAACTGTGCGGTCCGCATGATGCGGAAGGTCTCCCAGTTGTCCTGGCAGGACGCCCTGCCGCCCTCATTCTGTACCAGGTCGAACTGTCTCCACTCCTCCCGGATGACGGCGTCCATCAGGGCCTCATGGGTCTTCAGATTTTTTTCCATCGGAACCTCCTTTTCCTTCCCCCTGCCGCGGCTTTTCCCGAAGGATCAGACTCCCCTGCTGACCTCGGTGGCATGCGCCTCGAGAAAGATTTCATTTGAATGACTCAGTCCCGCCCGGCGCAGCTCGCCGGCCAGGATCTCCGCGATCTCCTCGAAGATCACGACCAGCCGGTCCGCCCGGTTGACGGTCCTCGCGTCGTACACGACACCCTCCCAGGCCGCCGGATCCGGCGGCAGTACGGCCGCTTCCTCCAACAGACCGATGAGCGGAGCGCTCCCCTCGAGTTCCCGGAAGGCCCGGAACTTCCATTTGTAGTACGGCGCGTATCTCCGACGGATCAGGAACAGGATGTTCATCGCCGCGTCGATGCTCCTCGTCCGGCAGCACGAAGCCGCGACCGGATCGCGCCTCACCATGCACCGCGCGTAATTCGCCTGCATCGCGGCCGCGTAGTCGTGCAGCGCGTTCGCGAGCCGCATCCGCCGGATCCGCTCCGGATAGTAGCCGAGCAGCAGCTCCCGGATCCGGCTGAACTGCCCGAGGTCATCGCGGAAGACCGCGCCGTTGACCGCCGCCGCGAACCGCCATTCTTCCGTGTAAAACCAGATGCCGTCCGTCACCACCGGCTTCTCCGGATCGATCCTGTATCCGAGGTTGTTGTAGTAAAACTGCGGGATCGGCTGCACACCCCTCCGGGTGAGGAGGCGCCCGCTCAGCGCTTCCGGGCTCCCCGGGCTGAAGGGTCTGCCGCGGAGCCATTCCTCCAGCGATTCCCGGTAGGCTTCCTGCAGGCCCGGACCGATCACTTTTGCATCCTCTTCCGTCAGCCACAGGCAGACGCCGATCCCAAAATCGTGATCCCTGGAGATCTCGTCATCGTAGCCGAAGCAGTCCGACCCTTCTCCGGCGACGCCGACGGCGATCCGCCCCTCGTACGCCGGAAACCGCTCCCGGATCATCGGCGCGACCTGCTCCTCGTAAAACTGCCGGTCCAGTTCAATCATCATCGCACTGCCCCCTCCCCGCCCGGGCTGCCGGAAGCGGCCAGCGCACACCTCTTTTTCTCTTCCAGTACGCGGACATTATTGTTGTCGCCCATATAGAGGCGGACGAGCGCGATGGCGCTGTCGTAGTACTCCGCAGCTTCCTCAAGGCAGCCGTCCCGGACCTTCATGTCCCCCATCGCCGCCAGCGCCGCCGCGTAGTGATAATCCTTCGCGTCCTTCTCCTCAAACCGCCGGATGGCCTCCTCGAGCGACTCCCTGGCCTCGGCTTCGAGCGCGCCGGCATCCTCCGCCGGGGCTTCCTTCGCCAGATCCATCAGGGCGTGCGCCAGATTGACCCGGGACGTCGCCTGCTTGATCACCGCCCGGTCGTAACGGTCGATCACCCCGATCGCGCGCCGGATGAGCCGGACGGCCTCCCCTGTCCGATGCTGCGCCATGGCCAGCAGGCTCCAGTTGTTGTAGAGCCCCGCGAATTCATAGGCGCCCTCCTCCAGCTGATCCTGATAGGCCGCTTCGATCCGCGGAAAGAGTTCCGCGGCCTCCTCGTACCGTCCGTACGCGCGGCAGGCGTTCGCGATGTTTAAAAGGGAATTCGCGTACGGGATGGTCCCCTCCAGTCCCATCGCATCCAGCAGTGCCCTCAGCTTCGCGCTCCCGTCCATGGCGACGGCCTCCCGGTCGGTATCCCGGGCGTAACCGATCTGCTCGTTGAGCAGCGTCAGCAGCGCACCGGCATCCCCCTCGGCCTCCGCCTCCCCGATCTTCTCCGCGAGAAACCCGTGTATCTCCTCCGGCGAAGCGTGCCGAAAGAGCGCGTCATAGTCCTTCAAAACCTGTCGGATCTCCATCTCCGGTCCTCCTATCTTTGCAGACAGCCTGCTTCAGCAGTTTCCCGTATAAACATAAGTGAGCGCTTCCCTCGCGACCTCCGCGAGGCGGTAGATCTGCGCGACGTCCGTCGCATCGCGGTCCCGCATGTGAAACTGCGGGAAGAACCGCGACAGGTGCAGCGGCACTTCCCGGCCGATCCGGTTCCCCGCCGCGTCCGTGAGCCCGGCGATCCACCGGCTGATCGCGCGGATCTCTTCCTCCGTATCGTTTTCACCCGGCACGACCAGCGTGGTGATCTCCACGTGGCAGTCCCGGACCGCCCGCTCGATGAACTCCAGCACCATCTGCAGGCTGCCGCCCAGCACATCGCGGTAATAGGCTTCCCGAAAGCCCTTGAGATCGATGTTCATCGCATCGATGTACGGCAGGAGCTCCTCCAGGACCGCGCGTTCCGCGGTCCCGTTCGTGACCAGAACGCCGGCCAGCCCCCGCTCGTGCGCCAGCTTCGCCGTGTCCCGGACGTACTCATAGCCGATCAGCGGCTCGTTGTACGTGAACGCGATCCCGATATTGCCCCGCGCCGTCAGTTCCTGCGCGATGCCGACAAGCTTCTCCGGCGAAACAAAGCTCGCGCGCGACGCAAACCGCAGCGCCTCCGCGGACCAGGAGATCTCGTGGTTCTGGCAGAACGGGCACCGCAGGTTGCATCCGTAGCTGCCGACCGAAAGGACCTTGTTGCCCGGCCGGAACCTCCTGAGCGGCTTCTTCTCGATCGGATCGAGCATCATCGACGTGACCTTCCCGTAGTTGGAAGCAACCACGCGCCCGCCGGCGCAGGTCCTGCCCCCGCAGAACCCGGTCTGCCCTTCTTCCAGTGCGCAGTGCCGGAAGCAAACTTCACAACTCGCCGCCATCCCGGCCTCCTTCCCCGGCCTCAGATGTGCCGGATCACCTCAAAGCGCTGCAGCGAGACCGCCTCCTCCGGCCGGATCCCGGCCTTTTGCTTCGCGATCCCGATCTGCTGCTCCACCGTGTCCACCCCTTCCAGATCCGGCAGGAGCAGTCCGCGCCGCATGCCGCGGGTCACGATCACGCCGTACCGCTTCGGATCCAGCTGATCCGGTGATTCGATGGCTTCCGGCTTTCCCAGCACGTCGACGTTGATCTCCAGCCACGGGAGTTCCTCCGGCCGGATCGCCTCAAAGCGGGGGTCGTTCGTCGCCGCGCTGACGGCATTCTGGATGATCTCCTCGGCCACGCAGCTCTGCGTCGGTCCGGTCGTACCGATGCAGCCCCTCAGGGCACCGTGTTTGTGGATCGAGACGAACACACCGGCCCGGGTCTTAAGCATCTCCTTCGGGAGATCCTCCGGGAGGCTCTTCGTGGTCCCGGTGCGCACGTACTGCTCGATCGTCTTCCGCGCGAGCCGCACATAAGGGTCCGCCTTCGCGTCTGCTTCCTGTACCGCCGCAGCCTGCTTCTCCAGGTAGCGGTCGAGGAACCGCCGCTCCAGATCCTGCTTCCCGACGTGGAACGCGCAGATCCCATACCCGACGCCGGTCACATCCTCATGCGAAAACACCTCCGCCTCGACCGCCATGCCGTCCAGCGCGCCGGCCATGATCACAAATGACCGGTGGCCGCACTCGGCCGCCTTCTCACAGAAGCTCTCGTTGAACTCCAGCAGTTCTCCGAATGCCGCGCGAGAACAGACGTCCATGATCCGCTCATCGTACTGCGGCCCCTCCGGCGCGAATCCGTACGGTCCGTAGCTCTGCAGCTTGTGCGAGAGATCTCCGCTCGCGATAAAGACCGCCCGGCGCTTGCACTCGGAGACCGCCTGCCGGATCATCTGTCCCAGCCGGTAGTGATCCGTCAGCGGCTGCCCGGACAGCCCGATCCGGACGAGCCGGAAATCCTGATACTGCTTCAGAATGAAGTACAGCGGCACCATCGTCCCGTGGTCCAGGTCCGGGTCGCGCTCACCCAGCGTCCCGGCCGGAAAGTCCTCCCGCCAGGCCTGCTCGCAGATCCTCCGCACCACCGCCGGATCATATCGCACATCGAAGCGGACCTCCGGCGCCCCGAACTGTTGAAAGGAGCCAATAGCCCCGTAGCCCGGAGAGATGTGGAAGTAATTCTGATACATGACCGTGTGCGGGCTGGTCAGGATGATCGTATCCGGTCTCAGTTCCCGGATTTCCTCCGCCACCCGCTCGTACGCTTTCGTCGTCGCCTCGATCTGCCGTTCGCTCCCCCGTCCGACAGCAGAAACGATCATCGGCGGATGCGGGACCATATACGCTGCAACAATCCCCATCGCGATGTTAGTATTGAT
>CAYLSR010000157.1:0-4872 GCA_964385855.1 uncultured Mogibacterium sp. | reverse complement strand
ACCGGTGCGAGAAGCACTCAGATGCGGATCGTCAGGGCGTTCATGCCGAGGATGTTCTGGTACTTGACCTCCTGCGCCATGCCGAAGACCATCCGGATCCCGATGTTGCTGAAGCGGTCGTCGTCCTGCGCGATCCTGTTCATCGTTCCAGGGTCAAACGCGATGCAATCATCTTTGATGCGAAGGATCACATCGTCGTCCTTGTGCACGACGCGCACGTCGACGGTGTGGTTTTTGCTGTCTTTGGAGAACCCGTGCTCGATGACGTTGCCGGCCATCTCCTCCAGCGCGAGCCCGGCCAGATACGCGCGCTTCTCGGAAAAGATGTTCTGGAGCTTGTCCTGCTCGTTTCTGCCCATGTATTTCCCGGAGAGGACAGCCGAACCTCCGATAAGCGCGACGCTCATGGCGATGAACAGCAGATTGACCGGGTTGTAGAGGCCGACGGCGGTCATCGCGTTCAGGCCGACGTAGTTGGTGGCGAAATAGCTGGATACGATGCCGTTGACCGCTCCGACGGCCATCATCAGGATCTGGACCGGCAACAGCCGGAACATTTGCTTCTGGATCATCTCTGTGCGGAGCGCCTGTCCTTCATGGCGATGTCCATCTTTCTCTCTGCGTCCCGCTTCGCGATGGATTCACGTTTGTCGTAGTTCTTCTTACCTCTGCAGACGCCGATCTCGAGCTTGCAGCGCCCGTCCTCGTTGATGTAGACGTTGAGTGGGACGATCGTCAGCCCCTTCTCCTTGATCTGCTCCTGGATCTTGCGGATCTCCTTGCGGTGCAGCAGGAGCTTGCGCTCCCGGAGGGGATCGACGTTGAACCGGTTCCCCTGCTCATACGGCGAAATGTGCATACCGTAAAGGATCGCCTCACCGTCCCGGTTGATGCGGATGTAGCTCTCCTTGACGCTGACCTTGCCCGCGCGGATGGATTTGATCTCCGTCCCCGTCAGCGCGATGCCGGCTTCGTAGGTGTCCTCTATGAAATAGTCGTGTCTGGCCTTTTTGTTGTTCGCGACCAGAAGACGCTTCTTTTTTGCCATTTTTTTGCTCCGTTCCTAGAACCTCCGGATCCGGTCGAACGGGAAGAGCCGAAGGACTGCTTTTCCTTTGATCTGATCGCGGGAGACGAGCCCGATTTCCTCATACCGGCTGTCGACGCTGACCGCCCGGTGATCGCCCATGACGAAGTATTCGTTCTCCGGGATCGTCATGTCGACGATGTCGGCAGGGCCGCTGCCGTTTGACGGATCGTCGGACAGGTAATCTTCTTCCAGGAGTTCTCCGTTGATCCAGACCTGATCGTCCCGGACGGTGATCGTGTCGCCCGGCAGGCCGATCGCGCGCTTGATCAGCAGCTTCTCGTTGCCTTCACTGTCCGTCAGATCGGACTGGAAGATGATGATATCACCGCGCTCCGGGCCCTCCGAGCGGTAGGCCTGCTTGTACATGATGATGTAGTCGTTCGGATTCATCGTCGGCTGCATGGACGTCTGCTTGACGATGGTCGGCCGGATAAAATACAGCACGATCCCCGCAAGGATCAGCGCGATGATGATGTCTTTGATCAGACTCTTGATAAACTCACTCATTCCCTTTTGTCCCCTCAAGATCCGCCAGGATCATTCTGAAATTCTCCGGGAGCTCGGCGGTGAAGGATCGCCCGCTGAGGTAAGCGAGGCTTCCCCTGCCTTCCCGGATCTCCAGCCGTGCGCTGTGCAGCAGCTGGGTCGTCAGTCGGTACTGCTCGCTGAGCTTCCGGTTGAACTCGCGGGCTTTGCCCGCGGCATATTTGCTGTCACCGATGACAGGATGTCCGGCGCTGGCGAGATGCGCGCGAATCTGGTGGGTCCGGCCGGTCACGAGTTCGACCTCGACCAGCGTGCAGCCCCGGAGCTTTCGGACCGGGCGGACGATGGTCTCGACCGGAAGCGCTCTTTCGCCGGCACGCTTGCCTGCTTTGTCCGGATAGATGCTGACCGTATTGGTCTCGTGGTCCTTGACCAGCTCGCCGGTCAGATGCATCTCTTTCGTGATCTTGCCGTACACGATCGTCTGGTAAAACTTGCCGATCTGATCCTCCCGGATCATCTCGTTGAGCGCCCGAAGCGCCTCGCTGTTCTTACCGAAGATCACCAGCCCGGTGGTGTTGCGGTCGAGCCGGTTGGCAGATGCAGGTGAAAAGACCCGCTCATTTCTCGGGTCGTATTCGCCCTGCTCGATCAGGTAGTCCTTGACCTGATTGGCCAGGTGGTCTTTCTTTTCTTTGCTGTCTCCGTGCGTCAGCAGCCCGAAGGGTTTGTCCGCGATCAGGATGTTTTCGTCTTCGTAAATGATGCGGAAATTGCGCTTTGCCTTGCGCCCCTGAGCAGCACCCTGCTTCGCGGGCCGGCGGTACGCCTGCAGCTGTTCGTCCGCCAGATACAGCGTGACCTCGTCGCCTTCTGCCAGCATATAGCCGGAATCCCTCCGCCGCCCGTTCACCTTGACGTCCTTGCGGATAATCCGGTAGATCGCGCTGAGCGGCGCGTTCTCGAGGTATTTGCGAAGAAAACGGTCCAGCCGTCTCCCCGCGTCGTTGGCAGTGATCGTGATCTGCTGCATGGTGCTCCCTTCTGTCTGCAAAATCGCCGAAATATTATATCATGGATCACGCAGTCGTTCAATATGACACGCATCATGAATTCGTTGCAAATCCTCGGGGATGCGTGTATAATGTAATGAGTCTAACCTTTCCGGATAAAGGAGTCCCGAATGAAGCGGCTGAGAGATTTCTTTCATGACAACAACGACATCCTGCTGGCACTCGTGATCGTGGTGGTCGCGGCGGGTCTGATCGTCTGGCGGATCAGCATCATCCTCGATTATCCCGCGCAGATCGCGAAGGAAAACGCCCGGCAGAGCCAGACGGAGGCAGCCGCGGAGCAGGACGAGCCGGTCTCGGAAGAACCTGCGGTGCAGGAAGAAACGACTTCGGAAGAACCGGTCACGGAGGGAACCTCTGCAGAAGCCGAAGAGCCGGAGGCCCCGGTCGCGGAAGGCGAAGGACAATAACAGACGTGAGTTCTCCCGGAACGGGTCCGGGAACGATCATAAATGGCAATGAGCCGGAGGAAATGATATGTTTGACGAGTATAATCTGACGATGCTCACGGACTTCTATGAGCTGACGATGGCGAACGGCTACTTTGAGTCGGACGTCCGTGACTGCGAGGCGGTATTTGACATGTTCTTCCGCCGGGTACCGGACGGCGGCGGCTGTGCGATCATGGCGGGTGTCGAGCAGCTGATCGAATACATGGAGAACCTGACGTTCACCGATGAGGATATCGAATACCTCCGGACCAAAAAGTCGTTCTCGGAGGAATTCCTCGAATACCTCCGGAATTTCGAATTCGCCTGCGATGTCTGGGCCGTCCCGGAGGGGACCCCGATCTTCCCGCACGAGCCGATCATCACGGTCAAGGGACCGCTGATCCAGGCGCAGTTCGTAGAGACCTTCATCCTGCTGACGATCAACCATCAGAGCCTGATCGCGACCAAGGCCAACCGCATCGTCCGTGCGGCTCAGGGCCGTCCGGTCATGGAATTCGGCACGCGCCGCGCGCATGGTGCTTCCGCGGCGATCAACGGCGCGAGAGCATCCTTCATCGGCGGCTGCGCCGGCACGGCCTGCGCGATTGCGGACAGAGACTACCGCGTCAAAGCGCTCGGTACGATGGCGCACAGCTGGGTGCAGACGTTCGACAACGAATATGAGGCTTTCAAGGCCTACACGCAGATCTATCCGAACAACGCGACCCTGCTCATCGACACCTACAACGTCCTGAAATCCGGTCTGCCAAACGCGATCAAGGTCTTCAAGGAGCTGAAGCCGGCCAGCATGGGCATCCGCATCGACAGCGGCGACATCGCCTACCTGACCAAGAAGTGCCGCAAGATCCTCGACGAAGAAGGCCTGCAGGACTGCAAGATCGTCATCTCCAATTCGCTGGATGAGTACCTGATCCGCGACGTCCTGCTGGAAGGCGCGCAGATCGACTCTTTCGGCGTCGGCGAGCGGCTGATCACGGCGAAGTCCGAGCCGGTATTCGGCGGCGTCTACAAGCTCGCGGCCGTCGAGAAGGATGGCGTGATGATCCCGAAGATGAAGATCTCCGAGAACGTCGAGAAGATCACCAACCCGGGCTTCAAGCACCTCTACCGCCTCTACGACAACGAATCCGGCAAGGCGATCGCGGACGTCATCACGCTGCACGACGAGACGATCCCGGAAGTCGACGGCTACGAGATCTTCGACCCGAATGCGGTCTGGAAGCGCAAGAGGCTCAAAAACTTCAGCGTCCGAGAGCTCCGCGTGCAGATCTTCGACAAGGGCAAGTGCTGCTACCAGTCGCCGACCCTCCAGGAGATGAAGGACTACTGCGCGGAGCAGGTCGATACGCTCTGGGGCGAGCACCTGAGATTCGAAAACCCGCAGACCTACTACGTCGACCTGTCCAAGAACCACTGGAACCACAAACACCAGCTGCGGAACAAAAACAACCGAACAAAAAAACATCCGGCCGGTCGGGAGCGCCCGACCGGCCGTTTTGATTGTTTGGATGATTAAATCTCGAGGCCCATACCTGCCAGAACGTCCACGATGCACTCCATGCCTTTGCTCTCGGTGAACTCGATCCGGCCGGCATCCGCCAGCTCGGCGAGCTTCGGATCGATCGGAAGCTTGTCCAGCACCGGCAGACCGTACTCCGCGGCGACCGCGTCGACGCGGCTCGGCCCGAAGATCTCGATCTTCTTGCCGCAGTCCGGGCACTCCAGGTAGCTCATGTTCTCGACGAGCCCGAGCACCGGGATATTCATCATC